>CAIJKV010000188.1 GCA_903821335.1 uncultured beta proteobacterium | reverse complement strand
GCCCGAGTTGCTCAGCGAAACGCCTGCGGTACTTATGCGACCCATAGCTTGCCCGACGGATTCCGGATAGTCCGAAGGTCTTTTTGATCCGATAGCATGTTGACGCCGGATGAAAATTGACCAGTTTTTGAGGGTTGTGCCGGACGAAAATTGACCAGGGTGTTCAATCGACCTGCTTACTTATTAAGCAGGGAACTGAGATGATCACCATGGACATGTTAGGTAAGGTCAGGCGCATGAAGATGCGCGACAAGTTGTCGATCAGCGAGATCTCAAAGCGCACGGGTTTGGCGCGCAACACCATCAGGGGATGGCTTTTAGCGCCCGGCGATGTGACACCGAAGTACGAGCGGCGTTTGGATCCACGAAAGCTCACGGACTATGAGCCGAGTCTGATATTGGCGCTCAAGGCCGATCGGCTGCGTCACAAAGATTCTCGTCGCACGGGTCGTGCGCTGTTTGTTCAAATCACAGCTCAGGGTTATCGGGGTGGTTACACCCAGGTCACGGACTTTATCCGTGCCTGGCGCGATGAGGCTGGCAAGGGCACCAAGGCCTTTGTGCCTCTTTCATTCGAGAATGGCGAGGCGTTCCAGTTCGACTGGAGCGAGGAATGCATGTTGGTGGGCGGTGTGTTCCACAAGGTGCAGGTCTCCCACATGAAGCTGTGCGCGAGTCGTGGTTTCTGGCTCGTGGCGTACCCGACGCAGAGCCACGAGATGCTGTTTGATGCCCATACCCGTTCCTTTGCCGCGCTCGGGGGCGTGGCACGCCGGGGCATCTACGACAACATGAAGACTGCCGTCGACAAGGTCAACAAGGGTAAGGAGCGTGCAGTTAATGCACGGTTCAAGGCCATGTGCAGTCATTACCTGTTTGACCCGGACTTCTGCAACGTGGCCTCTGGCTGGGAGAAAGGGATCGTGGAGAAGAACGTCCAGGACAGCCGCAGGCGTATCTGGATCGAGGCGGGCGAGCGCCGGTTTGGTTCGTTTATCGAACTGAATGCCTGGCTTGCCGAGCGTTGCCGAGCGGTCTGGGCTGAGGCCAGGCACCCGGAACACCCGGAGTTCACCGTTGCCGAGATGCTCGACATGGAGCGTGAGCAGCTGATGGCCATGCCCGAACCCTTTGATGGTTATGTCGAGAAGCCGTCGCGGGTCAGTAGCACGTGCCTGGTGTCGGTGGCGCGCAACCGTTATTCCGTACCCTGTGAGTGGGCGGGTCATCGTGTCAGCACCCGTCTGTACCCCACCCAGATGGTCGTGGTGGCGGGCGACGTGATCGTGGCCCGTCACGACCGTCTGACCAACAAGGGGCAAACCACCTACGACTGGCAACACTACATCGACCTGATCCAGCGCAAACCTGGAGCACTCAGAAATGGGGCACCGTTCCTTGATATGCCAGAAGTGTTGCTGCGATTGCGGCAGTCGCTGCTGCGCTATCCCTTAGGTGATCGGGTCATGGCTGAGGTGTTGGCGGCAGTGCCACGCGCCGGGCTTGATGCGGTGTTGGTTGCTGTGGCCATCGCGCTGGAAGACGTCACGCCGAGCGGTCAGGTAAGCGTCGAGCATGTAGAGAACGTGCTGGCACGGTTGAATAGCCCACCGGCACCGGAGCTCGCCCAGACCGACCTCCAACTCAAAGAGGCCCCGCGCGCCGACACGGCACGCTACGACCAGTTACGCGACATTCAACCGCAGCAAACGGAGGCTCATCATGCGCCCTGACATCAAATCTAGTCTTAAATCCCTACGTCTATACGGTATGTCCATGGCCTGGGACGAACTCACGGAGAACGGCGAGAGCACTCGCGTTGAGAGTTCCAAATGGCTCGTCGAGCACCTGATTGAAGCAGAAGACACCAACCGCGAGATGCGTTCGATCTCGCACCAGATGAAGTCAGCACGCTTCCCGTTACACCGGGATCTGGCAGGCTTTGACTTTGCGGCGTCACCCGTCGACAAGGCGTTGATCAACAAGCTCTCGGACCTGTCCTTTACCGACGAGGCCCACAACGTGGTGCTGATCGGCGGGCCTGGCACGGGTAAAACACACCTGGCCACGGCACTGAGCGTATCGGGTGTCACTCGACACAGCAAAAAGGTGCGCTTTTACTCAACCGTGGATCTGGTGAACGCGCTCGAGCAAGAAAAACTCATGAACAAACCCGGGCGAATCGCGCAGAGCCTGGCGCGCCTGGACCTGGTCGTGCTCGACGAGCTGGGCTACTTGCCATTCAGTCAGGCGGGCGGTGCGCTGCTGTTCCATTTGCTCTCAACACTCTATGAACACACCAGCGTCATGATCACCACGAACCTGACGTTTGCCGAATGGTCGAGTGTGTTTGGGGATGCAAAGATGACCACGGCACTGCTGGATCGACTGACCCATCACTGCCACATCGTGGAAACCGGCAACCAGTCCTACCGCTTTCTGCATAGCTCCAAACAGGCCAAGAGTCAGATCAAAGCGCGTGAGCAAAGCAGAAAAGCCAGCCCGAAGGAACTGCAGGCTGAGGTCGAGGAGGAAGAACCATTCTGATGGACTGACCAGGGCAACCCGCTTCGGGCTTCGCCCTACGCGGTCTCCCAGATTGAAAAAAGGAAGCAACGACAACTACAAAACAGAT
>CAIJKV010000187.1 GCA_903821335.1 uncultured beta proteobacterium | reverse complement strand
AACCTGTATATCCGGCCTGAGTACCTTGCCGATGAGCGGTTCTTTAATGAAATGATTTCAATTTCATCTGTGATTTTTGCCGTGTATCGCGATTTTGGCCGCAGCAGCAACATGCTGTCCAAAGCGGCGTATTTTGAAAAACCGATACTGGTCGCGTCCAATTGCCTGATGGGCGATCGTGTCGAACGCTACAGGATAGGCAAGGCGGTCTCGCAGGACGATACACTTAGCATGCATGAAGGCCTGCTGGCGGTTGGAAGCATTGAAGACCTGCAGTCAAATTTCCAGCATTATCGAAACGATTTCAGCGAGACCATCATGCAGCAAAAATTATCGAATTTCTTGCGGCAATGCATCGCCTACTGAAACGTCCCGTCTATGCCGGACTTCAAACTACTGAACCGCCTCGTCCATGCCTGAATTTAAACTTCACACCCCGGTCGCTTTCCTGATCTTTAACCGACCAGACACGACTGCGCGCGTTTTCAGTGCAATCGCCAACGCCCGGCCCCCCAAGCTGCTGGTGATCGCGGACGGCCCGCGTGCAAATCGTCCGGGCGAGGCAGAGCGCTGTGCCCAGACGCGCGCCATTATTGACCGCGTCGATTGGGATTGCGAGGTGATGACGAATTTTGCCGAGGCGAACATGGGTTGCAAAATGCGTGTGGCAACCGGTATCGACTGGATATTTCAGCAAGTGGAAGAGGCCATCATCCTCGAGGACGACTGTTTGCCCGAGCAGAGTTTTTTCCGGTTTTGCGAGGAAATGCTGGGTCGCTATCGCGACAATCCCCGTGTGGGCATGGTATCGGGCGGCAACCTGCAGTTTGGTCATCAGCGTGGAGAGGGGAGTTACTACTTTTCCCGCTATGCGCATATCTGGGGCTGGGCCACCTGGCGTCGCGCCTGGAACCATTACGAACGCGAGATGCCTCGCTGGCCAGCTTTCAGGGACCAGGGCTGGCTGAATCAGTTGTTTGACAACCAAGGCGAACGCGACTACTGGCAAGCGTCCTTTGAACTTGTCCACAGTGGCAAGCTCGACACCTGGGACTGCTCGTGGACTTTCGCCTCGCTGATCAATGGCTTGGTGCAGGTGGTGCCCAACGTCAACATGATTTCAAACATCGGCTTTGGCCCTGAGGCCACCCACACCCACGTGGTGGGCATCCATGCTGATATGCCGACGCGTCCGATCACGTTCCCGCTTAAACACCCCGATTTCGTTCTGCCGGACCTGGAGGCTGATCGGTATATCTCCGAAGACCAGATTGCGCCGTCTTTTGCCAGAAGGCAGTGGCGGCGCGTCAAACGTTTGTTGCGACTGAGCTGAATGCGCATCGCCTTTGACCATCAGATTTTTTGCCTGCAAACCACAGGCGGTATTGCACGCTATTTTTGCCGACTGGCCGAACAACTTGCGGGGCGGCATGAGCAAGTTGGCGTTTTTGCGCCCGTCTACCGCAATCAGTACCTGACTGCGTTGCCCTCCGGTGCCGTGCATGGTGTGGGCGTAAAGGCCTATCCGCCCAAGACCGCAGGCCTGATGGTGGGGCTCAACGGTCTGGTCAGCCGCAGGATGATCCGGCGCTGGCAACCCGATATCGTGCACGAGACCTATTTTTCGTCGACACCGAGTGCGCCGACGGGGTGTCCGGTCGTCCTGACGGTGTTCGACATGATCAGTGAACTCGGCACCCAGGCCGATCGTGCTTCACCCGTGACGGTGGCGTTGTCTGAACCGGTGGGGGGCCCATCGCGCTGCCTTGACCTGAGCCGCTCTGAAAAATATGCGGCGGTGTCGCGTGCAGACCATGTGATTTGTATTTCCGAGCAAACGCGGCAGGATCTGATCAGGCTGTTTGATACGCCACCAGAGAAAGTGTCGGTGGCCTACCTGGGGTGTGACGGGTTGCCTGAGGCAACCGCCGCCGATGCACGCGCGGTCGCGGTTCAAAAGCCCTTCCTGTTGTATGTGGGACTGAGAGGCGGGTATAAGAACTTTGCCATGATGTTGCGTGGCCTGGCCTGTTCGCGACGCCTGAGGCACGAGTTTGATGTCGTGGCGTTTGGCGGGGGCAGCTTGACCACTGACGAGCAGGCACTGATTCGTCAATTGGGCCTTGGCGACAATCAGGTCAGGCAAATTGGCGGCAGCGACAGCGACCTGGCGCATCTGTATCAAACCGCCCGCGCACTGGTGTATCCGTCGACCTACGAGGGCTTCGGGCTGCCGCCCATTGAGGCCATGTCCCAACGTTGCCCCGTGATTTGTAGCGACCGCAGTTCGATACCCGAGGTGGTCGGCGACGCTGGCGAATATTTTGACCCGACACAGCCCGAAAGCATTGCCGCCGCGATTGAACGCGTGGTCTTTTCCTCTGGCGCAATCGGTGCACTGGTTGCAAAAGGGGCACTCAGGGCGCAACAGTTCACCTGGGATCAATGCGCAGAACGTCATTTAGGCGTGTATCGATCGCTCATTGACGCGTGATCGCGCGCAAACCCGCTTAAACTTTGTGACTATGCGCATCAAAATCCTTTATCTGTACACCGAAATCATGGGCTACAACTTGCCGATCCTTGAGCGGCTCGTCAGTCACCATGGTGCCTCGGTTGAGGTGATCCGCTGGAATCAAAACAAACTGACCCCCTTTGTCCCTGCGCCGATCCCAGGCGTCACGTTTCATGAGCGCACGTCCTTTAACGCGCCACAGCTGCTGGCTTTCGCTCTGGCACTCAAGCCTGATCTCGTCTATATCTCGGGCTGGCAAGATCGCGGTTACCTGCCGGTCGTGCGCCAACTCAAGGCCCAAGGGACCACCGTGGTCACGGGCATGGACAGCCAGTGGACGGGATCCCTGCGCCAACGGATCGTCGCCCTCTGGATGCGTTGGCTGATCAAGGACAAATGCTATTCCCAGGCGTGGGTGCCGGGGCCCATGCAGTACGAATACGCCAGGCGGCTTGGTTTTAAAAAGACCGAAATCCTTTGCAATCTTTTGTCAGGCAATTCTGGCTTGTTCGGGCAGGCCGCACTGGCCTTGCAAACGGAAAAACGTGTGCATTATCCGAAACAGTTCCTGTACGTGGGGCGTTTTGCACAATCAAAAGGGATGGATATCCTGATTGAGGCGTACAAGACCTACAAAACGAAATATGGCGGTGACTGGAGTCTGAAGTGTGTGGGCAATGGCCCGCTTGAGCAGGCGCTGGCGCTTGAGCCTGACATACAGGTTGAAGCTTTTTCGTCCCAACAAGTACTTTTGCAGCACGCCCGGCTGTCGGGCGCCTTAGTGCTGCCGAGCCGTGACGAGCCCTGGGGGGTCGTGGTTCATGAGTTCGCCAGCGCCGGCCTGCCTCTGATTCTTTCAGAAAATGTTGGCGCGCGACCGCAATTCCTGATTGATCAGCTCAATGGCTACACGTTCTACAACGATTCCGCCGACGACCTGGCTCACAAAATGTTTCTGATGTCGTCGGCAAGCACCGGGCAACTGATCGACATGGGGCAAGCCAGCGCGCACCTGGCCCAGCACGTGACGCCCGACATCGCCGCAGCCAGTTTTATTTCGGCACTCAAGCCCGGAGTCATGCATGGCTGACCTGAAGGTGGCCATCGACGGCACGCGACTGGGCTCGGGTGGTGGGCTGGCGCACTTGATTGGCGTGCTCAATATTGAAGACCCGGCGATTTATGGGATCAGCGAAATTCATGTCTGGTCATATCGCACGCTGCTCGAGGCCTTACCTGACCGAGCCTGGCTGATCAAGCACAACCCCCCTGAGGCGGAACTTTCCATCACCAGGCAGTTGGCCTGGCAGGCCGCCCGGCTGCCCGACGAGATCAGGGCAGCGGGATGTCAGATTCTGTT
>CAIJKV010000186.1 GCA_903821335.1 uncultured beta proteobacterium | reverse complement strand
CGTGTCGTACAGGAAACCGACAGGCAGATGGACGGGTCCTGGGCGAGCAGGGCGTTGACCAGACTGGACTTGCCCGCCCCACTGGGAGCCACGACCATAAAAACGTTTCCGGCAGCCTTGGACATGAGTGACAATATGCAGGTTGTTCAAAGGCAAAAGCATAGCAGAGTGGGTAATGGTCCTGGCTACCTGGCGCTTGAACATTCAGCCTTTCATCTCAACCTCGGGAAACTGTCCATGCCGTCATCCACACAATTGATTTCCGCGCAAACACTCCATGACATGCTCACGGCGGGTGGTGTCGATGTGCTGGTCTGCGACTGTCGCTCTGATCTGGTTGATCTTGCGGCGGGTGCGCGCGCCTTTGCGCAATCCCATATCCCGGGGGCGCGCTATGTCGACCTGACCACTGAGCTGAGTGCCCCCAAGACCGGCACTAACGGCCGGCATCCGTTGCCAGTCATCACCGAGTTCGTCGCGGCGATGCTTGACTGGGGCGTCAATGACCAAACCGTGCTGGTGGCCTACGACAGCCACGGCGGCCTGTATGGCTCGCGGTTATGGTGGCTCGCGCGGGCGGCCGGACATACCCGTGTGATGGTTCTGGACGGTGGCCTGCCCGCCTGGACGGCGGCAGGCTACACCGTGACCAGTGAGCCGCCCCCCGCGCGCGCGCGCGGCAATTTCAAACAGAAGACCTCGCTGGTGGCTGCGGTCGACGTGGTCAATGTGCGCGCCGGCTTGTCCAACGCAGACAGGATCCTCGTGGATGCGCGACCCGGTGACCGGTTCCAGGGTCAAAATGAAACATTGGACCGATTGGCTGGACACATTCCCGGTGCGGTCAGTCGTCCGGTCAAGGAAAACCTTCGCGAGAATGGGCTGTTCAAGGACGCTGGGACGCTACGTGCGGAATTCACCCGGTTGCTGGGGCAGCACAAGCCCTATCAGCTGGTGGCCAGTTGTGGCTCGGGCGTATCGGCCTGTCATCTGCTGCTTGCGATGGAATTGGCCGGGTTGCCGGGTGGGGCGCTGTATGGGGGGTCCTGGAGTGAGTGGAGCGCCCAGCCCGACGCCCCGGTTGAGACCGGACCGGGACGTCTGAACTAAAGAGACCGGACCCGGACGTCTGAACTAAAGATTGCATTCTTGTTCAGACCCGACCAAGATACCGCGTGATGCAGTGCATTCAACTAAAAGACCTATCAGGATACAAGGATAAAAAATGGCAGAGCACAACGTTGCAGTAGTCACCGGAGCAGGGTCGGGAATCGGCCGTGCCGTATCGCTTGGCCTGGCCAGAGCAGGCTACCAGGTCGCGCTGGCAGGGCGTCGCGCAGATAAACTCGAAGAGACGCGTGCTTTGGGCGGCGATCTCGCCGATCACCTGCACCCCATCGTGACAGACGTGAGTGACGAGGCCTCGGTGGCCGCGCTGTTTGCAGAAATCAGCCGTCGCTGGGGGCGCCTGGATGTGCTGTTCAACAATGCGGGACGGGGTGGCCCCCCGGTACCGATTGAAGAACTACCGCTCGATATCTGGCGTGACATCGTCAACATCAACCTGACCGGTATGTTCCTGTGCGCGCAAGCAGCCATCCGTATCATGAAAGACCAGTCGCCACAGGGGGGTCGCATCATCAACAATGGCTCGATTTCAGCCCACACGCCACGGCCTTTTTCAATCGGGTATACGGCGACCAAACATGCGGTGACCGGTTTGACCAAATCAATTTCGCTTGACTGCCGGCGCTACAAAATCGGTTGTGGGCAGATCGACATAGGCAATGCGGCCACCGAGATGACCGAGCGCATGACCAAGGGTGTATTACAGGCTGATGGCTCGACCATGGTTGAGCCGCGCATGGACGTCAATCATGTCGCACAGGCTGTCGTGCAGATGGCCGGGTTCCCCCTTGAGACCAACGTTCAGTTCATGACCATCATGGCGACCAACATGCCCTTTGTCGGGCGAGGTTAAGGCCATGATGACACCATCGAGTGACCGGCCCGCCGCGCGCAGATCCTTGCGAGAGATTCTTGCCTCGCCAGGCTGTCTCATTGCGAGCTCTGTCTTTGACCCGATTTCCGCCCGTATGGCGCGTGACCTGGGCAGCGAGGTGGGCGTACTCGGTGGATCTGTCGCGTCGCACACGGTGCTGGGCGCCCCCGATATCGTGTTGCTGACAGCCACTGAGCTGGTCGATCAGGCACGTCGAATTTGCCGGACCGACGCGGTCAATCTCCTGGTGGATGCCGACCATGGTTATGGCAACGCCTTGAATGTGATGCGCACGGTGCAGGACTTGCAAGCCGCCGGGGTGGCGGGTGCCTGCATTGAGGACTCTGTCCTGCCTCGACAATATGGATCCTCAGACGTGCAGGGTCTGGTGTCAGTCGAAGAAGGCACCCGGAAAATGCAGGCCGCAATCCAGGCGCGTGGCGCGGGCGGGCCGATGCTCATCGTCGGACGCACCAACGCGGTCGCGGTGGCCGGAGCAGAAGAAGCGGCCAGGCGCTTGGTGGCCTACCAGCAAGCCGGCGTTGACGCTTTGTTCCTGCCCTATCTGAAACGAAGAGAAGATCTTGATTGCATTGCAGAATCCGTGGACTTGCCGCTGATCGTTGCGGGTTCGGATGAAAGTCTTCACGACCTGGACTACCTTGCCAGTCGCGGGGTCAAGATTTGGATGTGGGGACATCAGACCTTTGCCGTGGCCGTGCAGGCGCTCTATGCGGCCATGAAGGCCGTGCATTCCGGGACCTACCCCAGTCAGTTGGAAAACCGGGCGCCCGACGCGTTGATGCGCGTGGTCACGGACGCAGACCTTTATGATGCCCAAACCAGACAATATCTCGAGTGAACTCTGCATGGCCACGTTGACAAATAGGTGGCCGGTGCATAAATTGAACTCCAACTATTCGTAGAAATTGGTTTGATCATGACAACTCACGAGACAACATCGTTGTCGCAAACAGCGACATCGCCTTTTTTAACGCTGCACGAAATCGTCAAAAAAGCCCGCCAGAAACTCAGTCATGACAACTGGGACTACATTATCGGCGGCACGGAAACAGAAACCACCGTGCGCAGAAACCGCGCGGCGCTCGATGCGCTGGCTTTCAAGCCCAGGGTGCTGCGAGATGTCAGCCACATCGAGCCGGGAACAACGTTCCTGGGCCGTCCCCTGCGTTTGCCGTTGCTGCTTGCCCCAGTCGGCAGCCTCGAGCTCTTCGCAGCCGATTCGGCAGTGGCTGCGGCCACCGCCGCGCACAGGTTCGGCATTGCACACATGCTCAGCTCCGTATGCGAGGTGGGCTTGGACGCCGTCGCGCAGGCCGTGCCGCAAGCGCTGCGGCTCTATCAGCTGTACGTGCATGGTGATCCGGCCTGGGTCGATGAGGTCGCCGACCGGGCAGTGGCTGCAGGGTGCGCCGCGTTTTGCCTGACCGTCGACAGCGCCTACTACAGTCGGCGCGAGCGCGATATCGCCCAACGCAATAGCCGCAGGAGTGTCGTGCCGGGACGCGAATACCAAGCCACGCTGACCTGGAAGGACGTTGACCGGCTTCGGGCCAAACTGTCCATTCCACTGATTCTCAAGGGCATTGCGACCGCGCAAGATGCCGCCCTGGCGGTCGATCATGGTGTCGATATGGTCTATGTGTCCAATCACGGTGGCAGGCAACTCGACCATGACCGGGGATCCATGACAGTCTTACCCGAAGTCGTCGCGGCCGTGAAGGGTCGCGCGACCGTCATTGTTGACGGTGGTTTCAATCGTGGAACCGATATCGTCAAGGCGATCGCCATGGGTGCAGACATGGTGGGCCTGGGTCGCATGCAGTGTTACGGTCTTGCGGCTGGGGGGGTCGATGGCGTGGTCCGGATGCTTGAACTGCTCGAGACGGAAGTGCGCGCTTGCCTGGGGTTGCTGGGTGTCAGCGCGTTGTCTGAACTGAATCCCAGCTATGTGTGTGAGGTCGACAATGTGGCGTCAAGCCATGTCTTGAGCGCGTTCCCACATATGTCACTCGACGAAAAAGCATTTTATTGAGACCATTCTCTCTCGACGAAAAAGCGTTTTATTGAGGGCATTCTCTCTCGACGAAAAGCATTTTACTGAGGTCATTCCCTCTCTTCGAACAAAGGATTTCACCATGCGCTCAAGATCTCTGGCTGCCTGCGTCCTTGGCCTGACCGTGCTGTGTCTGAACGTTACGGCACACGCGCAGGAAAACTATCCAAACAAGCCCGTGCATCTGATTGTTCCATTTCCGCCGGGGCAAGCGACCGACATTGTGGCGCGCATGTTTGCCGATCGTCTGACCAGACTGTGGGGGCAACAGGTGATCGTCGAGAATAAGCCGGGCATTCCGGGCATGGTCGCTGGACAGGTCGCCGTGCCAGATGGCTACACCATCACGGTTGGCACCAGCGGCATGCTGGTCGTCAATCCCAGCGTCCATCGGCAACTGCCCTACGATACGCTCAAAGACTATGTCTTTATCGGTGGCCTGGCCATTACACCGATGCTCATCGTGGTCAACGCCACATTGCCTTATCAAACGCTGCCGGAACTGGTCGCTGCGGCGAAAAAGGAGCCTGGGAAATTCAACATCGGCTATGGCGGGGTCAACAACACGCAACACCTGACGGGTGAATATTTCAAGTCTGTCAGTGGCACCAACATGGTTGGGGTGACCTACAAAGGCAGTGCCAATGCCGTCACAGACTTGCTGGGTGGGCAAGTTTCCATCTTGGTCGATAGTCTGGCGGCAACCCAGTCCCACATCCAGGCAGGGAAAGTCAGGGCGCTGGCAACCAGTTCGCTGCAACGCCTGCCGCAACTGCCTGAGGTGCCGACGGTTGCGGAATCCGGCTACCCGGGGTTTGAGAGCATCGGCTGGCAAGGTCTGATTGTGCCCAGGGGCACGCCCATGCCTGTCGTCGAAAAGATCAGTCGTGATGTCCAGGGCATTCTCGCCGACCCGCACATGCAGGCGCTCCTGGTTGAGAAAGGGCTGCTGCCTGATGCAAGGGGTGCCGCGGCCTGGAGCCAGTTCGTTGCCGCAGAGTTGGCCAAGACACGCGAAGTCGTCAAGATCGCAAAGATCCAGCCAACCGACTGAACCCGGCGCGCCAGGCGACCTGTCGTGACAGGGAAAGGGTCACACCAGGGCACTACGCGT
>CAIJKV010000185.1 GCA_903821335.1 uncultured beta proteobacterium | reverse complement strand
ACTATTCAAATTGATTACCTTCTGGGATTGAGAACATGAACACTCGGACTGAAAAAGACTTTCTTGGCGAACGCCAGATTCCAGCGGACGCCTACTACGGCGTGCAGACCCAGCGGGGCAAAGATAACTTCAACATCACCGGCATCTCAATGTCGACCGAGCCCGATTTCGTGCGTGCCTTTGGCTTCGTCAAAAAGGCCGCCGCAATGGCCAACCGCGACCTGGGCGTGCTCGAGCCCACGATCGCCAACGCGATCATTGGGGCCTGCGATCGTCTCATCGCCGGAGAGTTTCTCGACCAGTTCGTGACCGACTTCATACAGGGCGGCGCAGGCACGTCAACCAACATGAATGCCAACGAAGTCATCGCCAACCTGGCGCTTGAAAGCCTTGGCCACAAAAAGGGCGAGTACCAGTTCGTCAGCCCCAACGATCACGTCAATTTTGGCCAGTCGACCAACGATATTTACCCGACCGCGTTCCGGCTTGCGCTCATCCTGCGCATCGACAGCTACAGCGTCAGTCTGAAGCGACTGCAAATGGAAATGTTTGAAAAAGCTGTTGAGTTCAATCGGGTGCTCAAGATGGGACGCACGCACTTGCAGGATGCCGTGCCGATGTCGCTTGGCCAGGAGTTCCACGGATGGGGCACCACCCTGGGCGAAGAGGTACAACGACTCGCCGAAGCCCGTCAGTTCCTGCACGAGATCAACCTTGGGGCCACCGCGATCGGCACCTCGGTGACCGCAGCGCCTGGTTACCCGGAACTCGCCACCAGCCACTTAAGCGAGATCACGGGGCTGACCTTCATCCTGGCTGGCGATTTGGTCGAAGCGACATCGGATACGGGCGCCTACGTTCAATTGTCAGGCGCTCTCAAGCGCACTTCGTCCAAACTCACCAAGATTTGCAACGACCTGCGCTTGCTGGCCTCTGGACCGCGCTGCGGCTTTAACGAGATCAATTTGCCGCAATTGCAGCCCGGGTCGTCGATTATGCCGGGCAAGGTTAATCCGGTGATCCCCGAGGTCGTCAACCAGACTAGCTTCCTGGTCATCGGAATGGACCTGACCGTGACGCTGGCTGCGTCGGCAGGGCAGTTGCAGCTCAATGTCATGGAACCGGTGATCACCTATGCGCTGTTCACCTCGATCAGAACGATGCAAAACGCCATCGATAGCCTGACCGTCCATTGCATCCGGGGCATCACCGCCAACGCTAACCTTTCCCGCGAAAAAGTGCTCAATTCCCTGGGCATCGTGACGCTGCTCAAGCAGCACCTTGGCTACAAGCTTTGCGCGGACATGGCGCGCGAAGGTTACGAAACCGGCAAGTCCTTGCACGATATCGTTGTCCTTGAACGTCAGCTGCTGACAGAAGAAAAGTGGGAGGAAATCTTCTGTTTCGAAAACCTCATCAACCCGACCTTTGAAGCTTGAAGCCAGCCACGCAATCGCGCATCGAATCGGCAAGTCCAGCCTCAGAGTCGTCCGCCCCGCTCATACCACTGGCGTGAGTGGTTGACGATGTATACCACCAGCAGCATCACGGGTACTTCAATCAAAACGCCGACCACAGTTGCCAGCGCTGCGCCAGACTGGAATCCGAACAGACTGATCGCAGCTGCCACGGCTAGCTCAAAGAAGTTCGACGCGCCGATTAACGCGGACGGACAGGCAATGTTGTGCTTCTCGCCTAGCACTCGGTTCAGCCAATAAGCCAGGGCCGAATTGAAAAGCACCTGGATCAGGATGGGCACTGCCAGCAGCGCAATGATGAGCGGCTGCTTGAGGATGGCCTCACCCTGAAACGCGAACAGCAGCACCAGTGTTGCCAGCAACGCCGCGATCGACCACGGGCCGATTTTGACCATCGCGGCGTCAAAGGCGACCTGCCCCTTTGCCAGCAGGGACTTACGCCAGAGTTGAGCCAGTATCACCGGTACGACAATGTAGAGCACCACCGACGTCAACAAGGTGTTCCACGGCACGGTAATTGCAGAAATTCCCAACAGGAACGCAACCAGAGGAGCAAAAGCAATCACCATGATGCTGTCGTTCAAAGCCACCTGTGACAAGGTGAACAAGGGGTCACCGCCCGTCAGACGGCTCCAGACAAATACCATGGCAGTGCACGGTGCGGCGGCCAGCAGGATCAGCCCTGCGATGTAGCTGTCGAGCTGGTCAGCAGGCAATAGCGGGGCAAAAAGATGGCGGATGAACAACCACCCGAGTAGCGCCATGGAAAAAGGCTTCACCAACCAGTTCACGAACAGCGTGACACCAATACCGCGGACGTGCTGACGCACCTCATGCAACGCGGAGAAGTCCACCTTCACAAGCATGGGGATGATCATGATCCAGATCAGCAAGCCCACCGGCAAGTTGACCTGTGCGAACTCCATCCGACCGATCGCGTGAAAGAGACTCGGCAGGAACTGACCCAGCGCGATCCCAACAACAATGCAGAGAAATACCCACACCGTCAGGTATCGCTCAAAGACGCTCATCGATGCGCCTGAAGCTCGCTTCGCAGTGACCTCGCATTGTGCGCGCATGACTTAAGCTTCCTCGCCTTGAACCCGACCGATCGCGTCCAACTCGTGTTTGAGTGACAAGGCATCGAGCTTATCGATTGGCAAACAGGTTAGTAGTGAAATACGGCGATGCAACAAACGAAACGCATCGGCAAAGGCCTTTTTCTTCTCAATGTCCGTGCCATTCACCGCCGAGGGTTCTTCAATTCCCCAATGTGCCGTCATCGGCTGACCGGGCCATACCGGGCACATTTCGCCAGCCGCCTTGTCACAAACCGTAAAGACAAAATCAAGCACCGGTGCATCGGGCTGGGCAAATTCTTCCCAACTCTTGCTACGCAGATCTTCGACCGCGAGCCGATTGCGTTCGATGACATCCAGTGCGTAGTGATTAATGTGACCCGAAGGGTGACTGCCCGCACTATAGGCTTTGAACTTGCCCTGCCCCACGCTGTTGAGCAGTGCCTCGGCCATGATGCTGCGCGCCGAGTTTCCAGTACAAATAAAAAGTACGTTAAAAATACGCGGTGACATTTAAAGCTCCATGAAAGTTTTCAAGCCTGGTGGCGTGAAGCAGGAAGTGCCAGTGTGAATAGCCAGCAGATGATCAGCATGATTGCCGAACCGCAAAGCGAATAAAACAGGCCACCCCACTGATAGAGCAAACCTGACAGCAGCGTGCCAATGAAGCGACCCAGGGCGTTGGCGGCGTAATAAAAGCCGACATCTTCAGCTGCTTTTTCCGACCCGGCATACGCCAGGATCAGGTAAGAATGCACGGATGAATTCACCGCGAAGGCGAACCCAAACAGACCCAGGCCAACCACGACCACCCACTCAAGGTGGTTGACGTTCATCGCGACGAGCACCGCCAGCACGATTGGCACCACAGCCAGAATCGCCGACCAGTGCCTTGCGGCTGGCACTTCGTGACTCAACCCATCGGTACTGCGGCGCACGAGCATGGGTGCGATCGCCTGCACCAGTCCATATCCGATTGTCCAGGTGGCCAGAAAGCCGCCCACCATGGTGAACGTCCAACCGGATGCATAGAGGAAGACCGGCACACCCACTACAAACCAGACATCACGCGCACCAAAGAGTGCGACGCGCGCGGCAGCCAGCAAGTTGATGCCACGATTCTTGGCAAAGAGCTCTTTAGCAGATTTGGATGCTTTGCTCTTGCCCATCATGGGTGGCAAAGACAGAATCACGCCAGTCAGTATCACTGCCAGCAGGCAAGCCATCGCCCACAGGGAACCCCTGAACCCCAGTTGGTCCAGCAGCAACCCACCCAAAAAGAACCCGACGCCTTTCATGGCGTTCTTGCTACCGGTAAACCAGGCGACCCACTTGAAGAGCTGACCCGAGGCCTGGCCAGCCGTGATCTTGATCGCCGATTTACTGGCGGTCTTGGTCAAGTCCTTGGCCACTCCGCACACCCCCTGCGAAAGCACCACCCAGGCGACTGACATGGTGGCTGTCCAGTCAGGCGACAACATCGATAGCAACAAAAACCCGATGATCTGGGTCGACAGGCCAACCATCAACATCCGCGTGATACCAAAGCGAGTGGCGAGCCAGCCGCCAATCAGGTTCGCCAGCACGCCTGCCGCCTCGTACAGCAGGAAGAGAAAGGCCAGCGTGAAGGGTGAGTAACCCAGCCGATAAAAGTGCAACAACACCAACATGCGCAGAGCGCCATCGGTCAGCGTAAAGCCCCAGTAGGCTGCGGTCACGATGGCGTAATTGCGTGTCGCATGGGGTGCCGGCACCGCGTGTGTGGTGGGAGTCGTTGTCGTCATGGGAAATCAGATGCCCTGCTTTTGCATATGGCAGGCCAAATCCACCATGCGGCAGGAATAACCCATCTCGTTGTCGTACCAGGCGTAGATCTTGAGCAGTGTGCCGTCCGTTACCATCGTGGACAACGCGTCGACAATTGAACTACGCGTGTCACGGGCGTAGTCTGCACTCACCAGAGGGCGCGTCTCGTAGCCCAAGATTCCAGCCAAATCGCCTTTGGAGGCGACTTCAAACAGTGCATTGACTTCCTCTGGCGTGGTTTCGCGCTTCATCTCGAAGACACAATCTGTCAACGAGGCGTTCAGCACCGGTGCGCGCACGGCGTGGCCATTGAGCTTTCCTTTCAGCTCAGGATAGATGAGCGCAATCGCTGTGGCGCTGCCCGTGGTGGTGGGTGACAGGCTTTGCATGGCACTGCGCGCGCGACGCAAATCTTTATGCGGGGCGTCCACAATCAGGTTGGTGTTGGTCGGGTCGTGAATGGTCGTGATCTGACCATGGCGAATACCGATCGCCTCATGCACAACTTTGACGACAGGCGCCAGGCAATTGGTCGTACATGAGGCGGCAGTCACAATTCTGTGCTGGGCCGGATCATAGAGGTGATCATTGACGCCAACAACGATATTCAAGACATTGCCGACTTTGACCGGTGCGGCAACGATCACGCGCTTGGCACCGCGGTCCAGGTGCCCCTGTATGGTTTCAGGGGTCAGAAATTTTCCCGTACATTCCAGCACGAGTTCCACACCCCACTCACCCCAGGGAATGTCCGCAGGCGTCGCGTAGGACGAAAAAGTCAGCTTCTTGTGTCCAATATGGATTTCCGAGTCGCTGTCCGCAGCGATATCTTCGCGCCAACGTCCTTGCACCGTATCAAAGGTCAGCAGATGCGCCGTAGCAACCGCACCACCCTTGATCTCATTGAGGTGAACGACTTCCAGACGGTTGCCCGCCCTGGGGTCATCGGACTGACGCTCGGCGGCGCCAAAGGCTGCACGCAGCACGAGACGACCAATACGACCCATGCCGTTGATGCCAACTTTCATACGGACCTCATCTCAATGGATTGCTTTTCTAAATTAGGTTTATTAATTAATACAAAATTAATTGAATTCAAGCAGACTTGAATCGTAATGAGTCAGTATGACATTTCAGTTACATCGCGATCAACGCTTGCCTGCGGTCCTTCATTTCTCACGCACAGCCAAGCCGACACACTGATCTGGATGCCCGGAACAACATTCATCGGTCATATAACTGATGAGGTCAACCATAAGAGAAATATT
>CAIJKV010000184.1 GCA_903821335.1 uncultured beta proteobacterium | reverse complement strand
CGTTCATGGTGCGCCATCGCATCCCCACCGCCGCATACCAGACGTTTTCCGATCCGCTGGCAGCACATGTCTATATTGATGAACAAGGTGCCCCGATCGTCATCAAGGCCGATGGCCTGGCCGCTGGCAAAGGCGTCGTGGTCGCCACCACGGTCCGCCAAGCCCATGACGCGGTCGACGCCATGCTGGGCGACGGGTCCCTCGGGGATGCCGGCGCCCGCGTGGTGATCGAGGAGTGTCTGCTCGGCGAAGAAGCCAGCTTCATCGTGCTGTGCGACGGCGAACATATTTTGCCACTGGCAAGCAGCCAGGATCACAAGCGCCTGCAGGACGGCGATGCAGGCCCCAACACTGGCGGCATGGGTGCATACTCGCCCGCACCGGTGGTGACCGACCTCGTCCACGAGCGCATCATGCGCGAGGTCATCGAACCCACCATCAGCGGCATGCAGGCCGACGGGATTCCCTATTCAGGCTTCCTGTATGCGGGCGTCATGATCGGCCCCGGCGACGACGCCACCCGCACGATCAAGGTACTGGAATTCAATTGCCGCATGGGCGACCCCGAAACCCAGCCCATCATGATGCGCATCCGCAGTGATTTACTATCGGTCTTTGAACACGCCGTCGCGGGCACCCTGGACCAGGCGCATATCGACTGGGATCCGCGCACCGCGCTGGGTGTGGTGATGGCAAGTGCCAAATACCCTGCCACACCGCGACTGGGGGACGTCATCACGGGCATTCCGACCGAACAGCCCGACTGTGTCGTATTCCATGCCGGCACCACGTTGCAGGACGACACCCTCATCACCTCGGGTGGGCGAGTACTCTGCGTCACGGCCCTGGACGACAATGTCCGGGCGACACAGCAGCGCGCATACCGGACAATAGAAGCCATATTTTTCGAAGGCGCCCAGTTCCGTAAGGATATTGGCTGGCGTGCCCTGGAGACCCGCTAAGTGTCTACTGTCAATGTCCCCGCCGTAAGAAGCTATTTGCTTGCATTGCAGCAACGTATTGTCGCGTCACTGGAAAAGGCCGAAGGCGGGTCCTTCGTCTCCGACAAGTGGGAACGCCCTGAAGGCGGCGGCGGCATCTCGCGCCTGATCGAAGGTGGGCAGTTATTTGAACGTGCCGGCGTGCTGTTTAGCCATGTCATGGGCAAGACGCTGCCGCCGTCGGCTTCGGCGCACCGTCCGGAACTTGCCGGGCGTGCCTGGGAAGCCATGGGTGTCTCCATGGTGCTGCATCCTCGCAACCCCTACATCCCGACCACGCACATGAACGTGCGCATGTTTGTCGCCAGCGCCACGCCGGGCACTGATCAGCAAGACGTATTCTGGTTTGGCGGCGGCATGGACCTGACGCCCTACTACGTCTTTGAAGAAGATGCCCGGCACTTTCACCAGATCAACAAGAACGCGCTGGCGCCACACAGCCCGACCGCCTATGCTGACTACAAAAAATGGTGCGACGAGTATTTCTATCTCAAGCACCGCAAGGAAACCCGCGGAATTGGCGGTGTCTTTTTTGACGATCTCAGCGCAGCGGGTTTTGAAAGCTCTTTTGCCCTGACACGTGCTGTGGGCGATGCGTTTGTGCCGGCCTATCTGCCCATCGTTGAGACCCGTCGCGAGATGACGTTCGGCACGCGCGAGCGTGACTTCCAGGCTTACCGACGCGGTCGCTACGTTGAATTCAACCTGGTATACGATCGGGGTACGCTGTTTGGGCTGCAGTCTGGCGGGCGCACCGAATCGATTTTGTTGTCGATGCCTCCGCTCGCCGCCTGGCGCTACAACTGGCAAGCCGAACAGGGCACACCGGAAGCAGCCCTTTCCCTTTACCTCACCGCGCGTGACTGGGTCTGATGCGTATTGGTCTGTTGGGCGGAAGTTTCGATCCTGTGCACAGCGCGCATCTGGCGCTGGCCACCACCGCGCTTGCCACGCTCGCACTCGATATAGTGCACTTGATCCCAGCCGGGCAGCCCTGGCAACGCCCGCCGCTGGGCGCATCACCGACTCACAGGCTGGCAATGATGCACCTGGCTGTGGGCACCACGCCGGGCTTATGGGTCAACCCCATTGAAATCAATCGTACTGGCCCCACATACACCATTGAAACTCTTGAAGCGTTGCCACCCGGACCTGAATATTTCTGGATTCTGGGGGCAGACCAGCTTGCCAATTTTTGCACTTGGCGCAGATGGGACGATATCGCGGCTCGGGTCCGTCTTGTCGTGGCCCAACGCCCCGGCACCGAACTGGCGGCCCCAGAACAGCTTGCAGCCTGGCTGCAAGCCCACGACCAGACGCTGGTGCGCCTGCCCTTCGAACCACTGGATGTCTCGGCCAACGAGATCCGTCAACGGATCGGACGTGGCGAGTCCACCAGTGACCTCATCCCCTCGGCTGTCGCACAATATATCGACAACAACGGCCTTTACCGACAGCATCACGCCTGACAGGACACACTATAAAAATGGATATTACAAAACTGCAACGGGCGATCGTTGACGCACTCGAAGACGTCAAGGCTCAGGACATCCAGATCTTCAACACGACCGAATTGACCAGTCTTTTTGACCGCGTCATTATTTGTTCGGGCACCTCCAACCGCCAGACCCGGTCACTGGCCTCAAGCGCTGCCGACCGCGCGCGCAGCCTGGACATCCCAGTCATTGCCATGGAAGGCGAGGAAACCGGTGAGTGGGTGCTGGTCGATATCGGCGACATCGTGGTTCACGTCATGCAGCCGACGATCCGTGCCTATTACAACCTCGAACAAATCTGGGGTGGCAAGCCCGTGCGCATGAAACTGCTGCCGGAATCCACACGCCCAGCCGTCGCTTCGGGCGAATCGCCCTTTGATCCGATGGCGACGCGCGCCGAGCCGAACACCCGTCGGGCCGCAAGCGCCGCCCGTCCGGTCAAGCCCGCCCGTCCTGCGAGCAAAGCAAAACCAGCCCGCCAGCCCCGCCCCACGCGATAAGGCTCACTGGCACCATGAGGCTGGTTGTCATTGCGGTGGGTGCCCGTATGCCGGACTGGGTCAATACCGCCTGGGACGACTACGCCAAGCGGCTGCCTGCTGATTGGTCTGTCGTGCTCAGGGAAATCAAACCCGAATCCCGTACAACGGGCAAGACAGCGGCACAAATGATGGCCGCCGAGGCAAAACGCATCGAGGCGGCCATTCCTGAGCAGGCCGTGCGCATTGCGCTCGATGAGCATGGCCGAGACCTGGATACCCGGAAATTTGCTGAACAAGTCAGCCTATGGCACGACGAAAGCAGAACAGTTACAGTCATCATTGGCGGTCCGGACGGACTTGACCCAAACTTGAAGGCCTCCTGTGCCGGCCTCTTGCGCTTGTCTTCCATGACCATGCCACACCCACTCGTGCGTGTGGTGCTGATCGAACAGGTCTACCGGGCCTGGTCGATTCTGGTCAATCACCCCTATCATCGCGCCTGAATTTACCCCATGACTCCTCGCCCGCAGCTCGAAAACACCCAGTGGATTTGCCTGGCTTCGGCGAGCCCCAGACGCCATGAGCTGCTCGAACAGCTCAACGTCGATCACAGAGTGCTGGAAGTCCCGCCTGCACCCGGTGACGACGAACCTCGGCTGGCCAACGAAAGCCCCATCGTGTACGTGCAGCGCACGGCAATGGACAAGGCAAGACGGGCAGTTGCCTGGTCGTCGGCACTTCAACCTATCCTGGCTGCCGACACAACGGTCGCGCTCGGAGACGCGATTTTAGGCAAACCAACTGACGCCAGCGATGCTGCAAGGATTCTTGCCCTGCTCTCGGACAAGACCCACGTCGTGCATACCGCTGTCGTCCTGGCCCATCGTGGACAGTTCTTGCGCGCGTTATCGACGACCAGCGTGACCTTCGCGCCCCTCACCGCCGCAATGATCCGCGACTACGTCGCAAGCGGCGAGCCGTTCGGCAAAGCCGGTGCCTATGGAATTCAAGGGTTGGCCGCGCGCTTTATCAGTCGCATTCACGGCAGCTACTCTGGTGTAATGGGTCTGCCGCTTTTCGAAACAGCGCAGTTGCTGGCACAACTGCAACACTGACGAACGCCCCCCGATCTATAGGGTGCAATGCCACAAGACATTTTTAGTCTGACGCGTTAGTGCTCGAGATCCAGAAGCCGGTTTTCAATGGCGTAACGAACAAGATCAGCCTGGTTGTTCAGGGAAAGTTTAGTCAGGATATGCGTCTTGTGCGTACTGATGGTCTTGATGCTCAGGGAAAACTCTTTCGAAATCTCCGTCAGGCTCATGCCACGCACAATTCGAATCAATACCTCGAACTCGCGATTCGACAGTGTTGCATGGGTGGGGGCTGTCTTATGTGAGACATCCTGTGCCAGCAACTCGGCCACCTTGGGGCTGATAAACATTCCGCCACCGGCGACGCGACGAATAGCAGGAATGAATAAATCGCTGTTTTCTTCTTTGGACAAGTAGCCGGAAGCGCCCGCGCGTATGGTCCTGACAGCGTACTGGTCTTCCGGGTGCATGCTGAACACCAGAATCTTCAACTTAGGCCGTTCGTCCTTCATCATCTTGATCAGTTCGATCCCGTTGCGCCCCGGCATCGACAAGTCCAGGATGACCAGATCCCAGTCACGTTCGCGCACCTTTTGCAGGGTCGCACTGCCGTCACCCGCTTCGCCGACGACTTCCAGGTCATCGGTATCAGCAAGGATTTTTTTCAAACCATCTCTGATAATCGCATGGTCATCGGCGACGAGGATTTCAAATTTCATGTTGCCGCATCATCCGTGAAAATTGGTGCTCCGAGGGAGATCTCAACGCGTACGGTTGTTCCCTCATCCGGCTCACCGATCAATTGAAAGGTGGCGTCCAGCGACTTCGCGCGCTCTCGCATGCCCAGCAACCCAAACCCGCCCCCATTGCGCTCATCTGGCAAGCCAATGCCGTCATCATGAATCGTGAGCACCAGTGCGTTGTTTTCCTCGAACAGCCGAATCTCTATCTCACTGGCATTGGCGTGCCGCATGATATTCGTCAGCGACTCTTGGGTAATGCGGTACAAACCCATGGCAAGGTCGTCATTGGTCACCAGTGCCTGGGCGGCGAGGTCCAGGTCAACCGGGATGCCGCAGCGCTTGGAAAACTCACCTGCTTGCCAGGCGAGCGCCTCGCCAAAACCGAGGTCGCTCAGCACAAGAGGCCTGAGCTCGGTTGAAATGCGTCTCACCGAGGCGATCGCCACGTCAATGTGCTGTCGCAAGTCGTCAATTTTGTCATGCTCAGGCAACCGCCCATCTTTGATACGGTTGCTGAGCCAGGCGATATCGAGTTTGAGACCGGTCAACTGCTGGCCCAGATCGTCATGCAACTCGCCAGCGATCCGTCCGCGCTCCTGTTCGCGAATTTTTTCCTGCGCGATGGAAAGTGCACGCAACTGTTCGTTCATGTCCAGTAGTTCACGCTCGGCTCGACGACGTTCGGTCACATCCCGCAACACCGCCGTTTGCTGAAACTGCCCACCAACCTCTGTTTGTGAAATCGTGGATTCGATCGGGAATTCAACCCCATCGGCACGCAAGCCCATGATCGCAATCAGCGGTGCCATGGTGCGCGAAGAGACCTTTGAGTGTCTGAAACCATTAACATGCGTGCGGTGCATCTGATGAAACCGCTGCGGGATCAACGTGATGAGTGGCTTGCCCATGACGTCTTCACTGCTGTATCCAAACATCTTTTCAGCAGCCGGGTTAAACAGCACGATAGCCTGGGTCTCGTCCACGCCAACGATGGCGTCCATCACTGAATCAACAGTTTGCTCATAGCGGCCACTGACTTCGCCGAGCGCGTGCGCCAACTTTCGTTCAGCCCTGGCCTTGCGAATGAACAAGGCCGCGACGAAAATAATCATCCCGCTAATGAGTACCACTCCGATCACAATCGGAATCGAGGTCTCGCGCCAGGTCGCCAGCGCATCTTCCTCATCGTTGGTCACGCTGATCAGCAAGGGGAACTTCGGCACCGGTGCGAGGGTGAACTCTTCCAGATCATTGACGTTTTTCTTGTGTTTCAGGAAACGCACTTCGTTACCCACGAGTGGAAGTGCATCCCGTCCGAGTTCTGGCGGGCGATCGCCGATCATGTTTTCACGATGGGGAATGCTGGCGATCAGTATGCCGTCTGACCGAAACAACGCGACAGGACGGGAATAGTCCAGACGCATCATGTTGAAGCCATCTTCAATATGCTCGGTGCTCATGACGGCGATGACCACGCCCCTGAAATTCCCATGCTCGTCGTTCAGACGCCGGGCCAGGTGAATGACCCACTCTTTTTCGCCTGCTTGGCGTGTGGGTCGATCAATAAACAAACCCGCCATGTCCGTCTTTCTGAATGCCTTGAAATAGTCACTCTTGGCGACCGACATGCGCTGAGCCGGCAACTCGGTTGACGAGTTCACGATCCAGCCCTCATCGTCCGCCACATACAGCACATCGAGCTGGTGCATCCACATCACCCGCGTGCCAAGCAATAGGTGCACCGCCTCGCCATCCAGCGCAAGCTGAGACCCAAAGGTCGTCTGCATTCTTTCGCGTACGCCCTCAAGAACAAGGTCTGCACTGGCGAAATTACGCTCAGTCTGTTCGGCGAAGATCTTGGTCAGGCCGATTGTTTCAATACGGGTGTGCGCCAACTGTTGCAGGCGCATGTTCCACAATAAAAAAGACGTTGCCACGGCAATCATCGTAATCGTCACCAACGCGAACAGTGCGACGGGATAGTGCGAACGTTTACGATATTTGCTCAACATCTGACTCAGCGGCGAATTTGATTGATATATAACCGAACGTTCTCTGCACCAGGCTTGACTGTTTGCGGTTCCGAGTAGAGATCACCTGGCTCGGGCTGGGCAAAACCTGATTTGGAAATACGCGCTTCAACGACAACACTAGGCAGCATGGAGATGCGTGCGTCGGGCGTCATCGCCATCGCATCGGTCAGCGAAAACCGCAAGGGAAGCTCGGTCACCCTGACCCGCAATACTGCCACGGGCATACGCACGTCTGGCGCACGGGCAACCACCATGATGACATCATCGAGCTTAATGTTCGGACCCAGCTTGGGATCGACTTCGACGATGCCACTGACGCCAAGCGAAGGACCCGCGTCGGCGTTGGCAACCGGTGCCACAGCGGCACGCAACGACGTGCTGGCGGCAGGTTGTCCCGACTGCGCGCGGGCATCCCGCAGGGCACCCTGAATCAACTTGCCGTCCTCTGAGTCCGGGTCAAGCAAGGTCGCCAGATGTTCCCAGTTACGAATCGCCGTCGCAAAGTCTCCGGCGCTGTACGCTGCCGTACCCATCAGCCAGAGCGACATCGGGTGATCAGGATCGAGCTTGAGCGCTTTCTCAAGCAATTGTGTTGGTTTGCCGGCAAAGTTTCCATTTGCATTGGTCGCCACCACATCTGCGTAGTCAGCCAGTAGCTGGGGATCGCTGTCAACGAAACTGCCGGCGCGCTCATACGCCTGTTGCGCCTGTACCGGTCGTTGCATCACCTTGTAGGAACGTGCCAGCATCACCCAGCCCTTCAGGTTGTCTGGTTCCTGTTGCAGCTTGGCGGCGAGACCTTCGACCATTTCCTCAATTTCTTTTTTGGAAGTTTGTTCGTAGGCCTGAGGATCAACCGCCTGCTGGGCGCTGCCCAACCAGAGATACATGCCAATTGCGGCGGCAGGAATCAGCACGCTCAACCCCACGACGGTTCTCCAGGGCGAGCGCAACACGGGCTCGGGTTCCTGTTGACCCGCATCCTGGGACAGACGCAAGCGCAACTCAGCGTAGGACTGATCATAGGAAGCCTGATCAATCACAGCGGTCTTGCGTTCAAGATCGAGCTTGGCGAGTTCCTCACGGTAAATCGAGGCATTCAGCTGCTCGCGTGAGCCGTGAACATCACTGGAACGCCAGATTAAAGGCCTGAACAGCAGGAGCAGAATCAACACAATCCCGACTGCCAGGATGCCGATAAAAGTAATCATTTGTCATTGCCATTAAGTAGAGCATCAATCCGCTTTGAATCCGCAGCGTCAAGTGAGACCATGGTCGGTGTTCGACCGCGACGTCGCACGTAGCGCAGCAAAATGATCACGCCCCCGATCAGCAAGATAAACGGGCCCAGCCAAAGCAGCCATGTCGTTGGACGCACGGGTGGCCGGTACAGGACGAAGTCGCCGTAACGATCCACCATGAAGGTCCTGATTTCTTCGTCCGACTTACCCTGCTTGATGAGCTCACGCAATTCACGTCGCAAGTCCAGTGCCAGGTCGGCACGCGACCCCGCAAGGGATTCGTTCTGGCAGACCAGGCAACGCATTTCTTCTGAAATGGAAATCAGTCGCTGTTCGACAACCGGGTCCTCGGCCAGCAACTCGGCCTCTTTCGCCCACGAACCTGAAGTCAGGGTACAAAACAGAACAACTATAAGTATCAGCCGTTGCTTCACGATTTATTCAACTCATTGATCAAGGGATAGATCGTCTTGTCGAGCACCTCACGTGTGATCGGCCCGATGTGTTTGTAACGGATGATGCCGTTCTTATCCATCACATACGTTTCAGGAACCCCATAGACACCGTAGTCAATGCCGACACGGCCATTGCCGTCGTAGGCGGAGAAACGGTAGGGGTTGCCTTCCTTGCGCAGCCAGTCGAGCGCGTCTGCACGCTTGTCCTTGTAGTCAAGCCCGATCAGGGGTGCCATGTTGGACTTGCCCAGCTGAAGCAGCACAGGGTGCTCTTCGCGGCAAGCCACACACCATGACGCCCAGACATTCAGGACCCATACTTGTCCCAACATGTCTTGCGGCGAAAAAGTGGCCTCTGGCACTGCCAACTGCGCCACATTGAAGGCCGGGGCTGGCTTGTTCAACAAGGGTGAGGGGACCAGATGCGGATCACGGTTGAGCCCGACCGCAAGAAAAGCGACCAGCCCAATAAAGATCAGAAACGGGATCAAAAACTTCGCTTTCATTTGGATAGTTTCCCTGCAATTTTCTGACGAGGCGCGCCAGGTTGCTTCGCGGTGCGATTGCCACGCAGGCGATAGCGCTTATCGGACGCCGCCAGCAACCCGCCAAGCGCCATGATCAGGGCACCGATCCAGATCCAGTCGACAAACGGCTTGAAATAGGCGCGCACGGCCCACGCCTTGCCTTCCAGCGGTTCGCCCAGCGAGACATAGACGTCGCGGGTGAGTCCGGAATCAATCGAGGCCTCGGTCATCGGCATGGACGAAGAGAAATAGCTTCGTTTTTCCGGGTAGAGGGTTTTTTGCTGGACGCCATGTTGCAGCAACGCGAAGGTACCACGGACCGCCTCATAATTGGGCCCCATGACCTTGGTAACACCTTCGAGTTTCAACTGGTAGGAACCAATCGAGACGACATCGCCTGGTTCCATGCGCACATCTTTTTCTTCCTGGTAACCGCCCACCATGGTGACACCAATGATGAACACCGACATGCCGAAATGACCCAACTGCATCGCCCAGAACGCGCGCGGCGGAATGCCGGACTTCAGTCGCACATAAATCTGTAGCGCCCCGGAACCGATCACCCAGAAAGCCAGCAAACAGCCAATGCTGGTGAGCCAGGTCAATTCACCCATGGCAAGCGGAATGGCAACTGCCGCAATCACGGCCACCACGGCGACGCCCCAGATACGCTTGGCAATGGCCATCAGTGACGCACTTTTCCAGTTGGCCCAAGGCCCGAGGCCCAGCAGGAACACCACCGGGATCATGATGGGCACGAACACACTATTGAAATACGGTGGGCCGACGGATATTTTGCCCAGGTTGAGCGCGTCGAGCAGCAGCGGATAGATCGTACCCAGCAGCACCGATGCGGCAGCGACCACCAGGAAGACGTTACCCAGCAAGATCAGCGACTCACGCGAGACGACGTTGAAACTGCCGCCAGCCGAACTTTGTGGGGCGCGCCAGGCGTACAGCGCCAGGGAAATACCCACCACCAACGCCAGCAGGATCAGGATAAAAATGCCACGGCGTGGATCTGAGGCAAACGCGTGCACGGAGGTCAACACGCCCGAACGGACCAGGAAGGTACCCAGCAGTGACAGGGAAAACGCAATGATGGCCAACAGAACCGTCCAGTTCTTGAAGGCACCACGCTTTTCGGTCACGGCCAGTGAATGCAGCAACGCCGTGCCAATCAACCAGGGCATGAATGAAGCGTTTTCGACCGGGTCCCAAAACCACCAACCGCCCCAGCCCAATTCGTAATAGGCCCACCAGGAACCCAACGCGATGCCCAGTGTCAGGAACACCCAGGCGATGGTGGTCCAGGGACGCGACCAGCGCGCCCAGGCGGCGTCCAGCCTGCCAGTCAGCAACGAGGCAATGGCAAACGCAAACGCCACCGAAAAGCCGACATAACCCATGTAGAGCATCGGTGGGTGAAACACCAGGCCCGGATCCTGGAGCAACGGATTAAGCGAGGCGCCTTCTGGCGCGGCGGGAAACAGGCGGTTAAACGGGTTGGACGTAAACAGCACGAACGCCAGCAACCCCGTGGCGAGCAAGCCCATGACGCCGAGTACGCGCGCCACCATCCGCTCGTCCAGTGAGCGAGAGAGTTGGGCAACGGCTACTGTCCAGACCGTCAGCAGAAAAATCCAGAGCAGCAGCGAACCCTCGTGGCCTCCCCAGACTGCGGCCAGGCGGTAAACGGTTGGCAACTGCCTGTTGGAGTGTTCGGAAACATAGAGCACGGAAAAGTCGTTGGCGTAGAAGCTCCAGCTGAGTGCTGCAAAGGCAATCGCAAGCAGCAAAAAACAGGTTTGTGCAGCCGGTTTGGCCAGCATCAGCCATTCACGTCGCCCGGTGTGTGCCCCAACCAGGGGTAGCACCCCCTGCATAATGGAGATACACAGGGCGAGTACCAGTGCGAAATGTCCTAATTCT
>CAIJKV010000183.1 GCA_903821335.1 uncultured beta proteobacterium | reverse complement strand
CTGAAAAACGACTGGCAACGATGCTGTCCATGAGTGCCTCAAGTTGACCTGTATAACCTGGCTGAAATATTGCGTTTCATTGTGGAGTGATAATTAAATACAAAAAAGCGATTTTTTTTTATAGTTTTATATCGAAAAAATAGATATTATTTTTAAAACAGACCCATATCTCACGAAAAAAATGACGTTCAAACAACTCGAAGCGCTTTACTGGGTCATCCAGCTTGGCGGCTTTGCACTCGCCGCGAATCGTCTGCACACCACGCAGTCCGCCATCTCGAAACGCATACAGGAACTGGAAAGCACCTTCAATATCGAGCTTTTTGACCGGTCGCAGCGCAGCGCCCGGCTGACTGAAAAAGGCGAAGAGATGTTCGCACTGGCCACGCAGTTGTTAAAACAACGTGATGCCGCTGTCGAGCAGTTCAGCCGACCTGAGGTCATACAGCGACGTTTGAGGCTGGGTGTCACCGAGCTGACGGCCATGACGTGGTTGCCGCGCCTGGTCAGTCTGGTTCAGGAACGCTACCCAAAAGTCACCATCGAACCCGACGTCGATCTCAGCATGGGTCTGCGCGACAAACTGCTGGCCAATGAAATGGACCTGATCATCGTGCCCGACGTCTTTCCAGACAGTCGTTTCAGCTCGCGACTCATCAACAGTGTGGACAGTGCCTGGATGTGCAGCCCTTCACTGATGGACGCCAGCCTGCCCGTCACCCTGCACGAACTGGCGCGTCAACGCCTGTTGATCCAGGGGGATAAGTCCGGCACGGGCATCCTGTATCAGCGCTGGTTCGAGTCTCTTGGGCTCGAGATGCCGCAAACCATCAGCAGCAACAACATGATCGCGCTGATCGGCATGACGGTCGCCGGTCTCGGTTGCAGCTACCTGCCCCGCGACTGTCTGTCCGCACTCGTCACCAACGGGTCTCTGGCCATTCTGAACGTGCGGCCCGCACTTCCAAAAGTGCCCTACGTCGCCCTCCAAAAACGCGAGGTACACAGCGCCTTGATCGACTCGGTCATCATGTTGGCTGAACACTGCAGCGATTTTTCCGGCATGTTTCAACGCTAATAAAAAGAAGGGATCCGGTCAGGGATCCCTTCTTACTCTTGCGTGCAAACAGCTTAGACCGGTGACGACAACTGATCCAGGATCGCCGGGTTTTCAAGGGTGGACACGTCTTGTGTGACGACTTCGCCCTTGGCAACTACACGCAGCAAACGGCGCATGATCTTGCCTGAACGGGTCTTGGGCAGGTTTTCACCAAAGCGAATTTCCTTGGGCTTGGCGATGGGGCCAATTTCCTTGGCAACCCAGTCGCGCAACATTTTGCCAATGGCGATGGCCTCGTCGCCTTCGGGGCGCGAACGCTTGAGCACAACAAACGCGACGACTGCCTCACCCGTGGTGGCGTCAGGACGGCCGACCACAGCAGCCTCGGCAACCAGTTCGTGGGCGACCAGGGCAGACTCGACTTCCATCGTGCCCAGGCGGTGACCGGATACGTTGAGCACATCGTCGATACGTCCCATGATCCAGAAGCAACCATCCGTATCACACTGCGCACCGTCACCG
>CAIJKV010000182.1 GCA_903821335.1 uncultured beta proteobacterium | reverse complement strand
GACACTGCAGCCACCATTGGCAAGGTGGTGCGTGCCAGCCGCAAGGCCCTGAAGATCCGTCAGGATGATGCGGCAGGGAGCATTGGAGTCAGCGAGAACTTCCTCGGCAAGATCGAGCGCGGCGGCGAGTCCGTGCAATGGGGCAAGCTCTTTCAAGTCCTCGAGGGCCTTGGTGTCCGGGTCACAGTGGATGTGCCTGATAGCGTGGCCGCCTACTATTTGGACGACCCATCAAGCAGCCGGGACAAGCCATGAGCGGTCGATTTTTGCGCGCGTCCATCAATCAGACGGATGTTGGCAGCTTGCAGGAAGTGGACGGCCTCTGGAGTTTTCAATACGACGGTGCCTGGCTGGGCAACCCGCACGGTTTCGCACTGAGTCCTCATCTTCCACTGGTGGCAGAGTCTTTGCTGGATGGGGCAAGCCAGCGGCCGGTGCAATGGTATTTCGATAATCTGCTCCCGGAAGAAGGGCAACGTGTCTTGTTGGCTGCAGACGCCAGACTGGATACGGCAGACGCTTTCGGCTTGCTGGCCTGGTACGGAGCGGAGTCGGCAGGGTCGTTGACCTTGCTGGCGCCGGATGCGAAGCCACAGGGCGCGGAGCCGCTGCGCCTCTTGCCGGACGATGCCCTTGAGTCGCGTATCGGTCAGCTCCCAACGGCGCCACTCACACACGGAGCTATAAAGCGGATGTCGCTGGCTGGCGCACAGCACAAGCTGGCGCTCGTTCTGCAAGATGGTGCGCTGTTTGAACCTGCTGGCGCAACGCCATCCACCCATATTCTGAAACCTGATCACCCGGATGACGATTACCCCCATTCCGTGATCAACGAATGGTTCGTGATGCGTCTTGCCAGGCGACTGGGGCTTGATGTCCCTGACGTCCATCGCCGTTATGTCCCATCACCGGTGTACCTGATTGACCGCTTTGACCGGACTCGGACGGCCGATGGCTGGCAACGCCGACATGTGATCGATGCCTGTCAGTTGCTGGGTCTGGATCGCAGCTTTAAATACAGTCAGGGCAGCATGGAAAGTCTGGCGGCGCTGGCTAAAGCCTGTCGCAGCCCGGCTGTTGCGCGCGCCCGGCTATTTGGGTGGCTGGTGTTCAATGTGCTCGTCGGTAATAGCGACGCACACCTAAAAAATCTGAGCTTCCTGGTCTCTCATGAGGGCATCCAACTGGCACCACTTTATGACCTGCTCAGCGTAGCCAGCTATGAATCCCCCGCTTTCGACAAAAAGGGCTGGCCAGCACAAACCCAACTCGCCTGGCCAATCCTGGGGGCACGCCGCTTCGCGGATATCAACCGCCCTTTGCTGCTTGAGGCTGGTGCAGCATTGAATTTGGCAAAAGGAACAGCGGAGCGATTGCTGGAAAATCTGCGCAGCCGCATTGTGCAAGTAGCAGAAAGCCTCTATTCCGAGGTGGAAGCAGCAAATGCACGCATATCAGGTGAAAGGCCGGATCTGTCCGCAACCATGGCGGGCGAGTCGCGTTGCCTCAAGACCATTTTGTACGTCGTCATCAAAGAGATGGTGAAGCAAATCGCTTGAGTGCAATTGCAGCACGAGGCATCGCCATGGTGCGACATGCTCAACGCGTCTGGGATTTTGAAATTATTCCGGACGATAATCAGCAGTGGGTTCTTTGGTTGCCAATATTATTCGGCGATGCTGCGGAAAAAATTCGTCAAGGGGTAGCTAGCAACGGTGTGGCAGTTGATGGGAGGTCATTGTCAGCACTTGTGAACCGTTTCGAGACTTTGAGGCCGGGTTAATGTATTCGCTAGCTTTCATGCTCTCGCCCTATTGGTCTTTGAGGCATAGTCGCGCTCAAACCACCATAGCGCCAACCCGCATGAATGCTAGGGCTGGCACGAGGCACGACCTTCGCATAAACAGAGAACAGAGACGCGGTGATGGGCAATATGGGCCAAAATCGTGAAGAATTCATCGATCCGCGAATTCGCACCATTGCCCGAAGGCCCGCCACCACAGCGGTCGCGGGACCCAAGAAAAATGCCCGAGCAAGTCGGGCATTTGAATGGTGGTGCCGGAGAAAGGAATCGAACCCTCGACCTTCTCATTACAAGT
>CAIJKV010000181.1 GCA_903821335.1 uncultured beta proteobacterium | reverse complement strand
TCCATTTGCGCGGTGGATGTAGACACCCCCCAGGCGCGTTGCTCGAGCATGGCTTCAAGCACATTCCAGCTCTTGTTTGGCATGAGTTCCAGCAACGCCTTGTCCACCGCTGCGACTGCCACCTCTGCATGCGCGGCAGGCCTTTTATCGGGCTTCGTGACAGTGATGGTGACCTGGGCTTGGCCGCGTACCGGGTAGCGGGTCTTGTCAGTTTCAACGCTGACGCCAAGTCGATGCGCGGCATCGCCTACTTGAATCGCAGCCATGCCAAAACGATAGGTCGGTTTGCTGAGATCCACCAGCGCGGTCGCTGGCACGTAGTCCTTGCTGTCCGGGTTTGAGTAGGCCGACCACCAGGCGGACGGGGAACGATAGCCCCAGCTAAAGAAGCTGTACCAGGGCACCACGCGCAGGCGCCCGCGCAGGGCCAGCACGCTGACGTACACGTTGGGGCCCCAGGTCGGTTTGATCTCGACCGCGATGGTGGGGTCCTGGCCGCGCAGTTCAACGACCTGCGTTTCAAGCACACCCTCGCGCTCAATCGCAACCAGCGCGGTGGCTGCGCGAAAGGGCATCCGCACCTGGAACGTTGCGGTCTCGCCTGGCTGATAATTTTTCTTTTCGGGCAATACGTCCATGCGGTCGTTGTCATTGCCGCCAAACCACAGTTCACCTTGGCGCGTCACATAGACCGATGAGGCGGCGTGGCTTTGATTGCCTGCCGCATCCTTTGCCGTCACGACGAGCTCGACCTCGCCGGGCTGATCCAGGCGCGCCTCGCAGAGCAGTAGTCCCTTCGCGTCGCTCAAGCCCTGGCACAGCGTGCCAAGATTCTTGGTGACTGTTCTGTTCTCATAGCTATAGAAACCTCCCACCATCCGCTTTCTTGAAGACTCTACGCGGTGGGCAACGGCGCGGACTTCGAGCGAGACATTCGCTTGCGCCTGACCCTCCAGATTCAGCGCCAGTGCCTGCATGTTGATCTTGTTGCCGCTCGACACCCAGTTCTCTGTTTTCAGGCCAGCCACGACGTTGGCCGGCCAGAGCACGTGGGTGCTGCGAATAGTTTGAATCTCACCGTTTGGATCGGCATAGGTGGCTTCCAGAACCAATTCGCGGGCCTCACCCGCAAGCGGAATAGGATCGATCGTGACCTGGCCGGCACCCAGTTGATCCAGCACGAGTGGCAACTTGTTAGCGATGACTTGCTGCGCTGCCGCGTCCTGATTGTCGTCGTTCGACATCACGCGTTCAGGCTGTGGCGGGAAAAATGTGAAGCCCTCGTTTTGTGGAAACTCAATATTTTTTTCGCGTAACAGCGCTGAAACTTGCACTGGCAAGTTCGCGGCGTTGCCGCCAGAAAGGTAGTGCACCTGCACCCGCACGGGCAGGGACGTGGTGTGCACCAACGGCGCCTGTCCTTCCGGGCTGATCTGCCCGGCAAGTATTGGCAGGCGGAATTCTTCAACCCTGAACGCACCCGACTCAACGTCTTCCCCGTTGTCGCCAGCCAGGGAAACTTTGTAGAGGCCCAGTTTGGCGTTGGCGGGCAGTGTGAAACGGCTTAGGCTGAACTGCCCACCGGTTGCGCTGTCTTTCCAGGCCAGCTCGCCATTGAATTGCTGGCCGCTTCCAACATGGGTGATTGTGAAGTGGCGTGGTGGCTGGTCCACACGATCAAAGCCCCTGATGGTTTGCGCGCGTATCAGGTGCTTCATCGACACGGTTTCCCCTGCGCGCACGAGCGTGCGATCGAAAATCGTGTGCATGCGGGTATCAGGAATCGCAGCCTGGCTGGTTGGCACGTTAAAGCGCCAGGGTTCGATGCCTTTGTCCCAGTCGGTCCACGTGAAGGCGAGGTCTTCGATCATGGCTCCACGATCAGAGTCTGACTGAGGTTGCTGCGCACGGGCGCTGACAAAATAGGCCTGACTGTAAACGCCTTGCGCATCGCATGTCGGCGCCTGGGGCGAAATGCCCTTGAAATTTGCGAGCCCCTCGGCATTCGTCACGCCCTGCGCGATCGCACGTCCGCTGCAATCAGACACCTGTACCGTTGCACCCGCCACAGGTTTGCCCTGATCCAGGGTGGTGACCCAGGCCACCGAGTTTTCACGGCCGAGCTTGAAGTGCACACCAAGGTTGGTGACCAGCACGGCGGTGCGCACATACATCGTGCGCGTCTTGCCCAAGCGTTCCTCAAGCAACGCCGCACCGAGTTTTTGCGAGGCGACTTCAACAATATGAAAGCCAGCGGACAAGGGGATGCCGATGACTTCGAACGGACGTTTGTCCTGGTCTAGTTTGACAGGCAGATCCACCTGCGTGACGGACGGCAAACCGGAGAGCAATGAAAACGTTCGTGTCTCGACAAATTGCGTCGCAGCCGGCTCCGTGTTCTGTCTGTTTGGTTGGTCATTTTTGCGCTCTGGCGTCGGCTCGGGTGGGGGCAGCGCAGACTTGGCGTCGCGTTGCGCCATCGCGCGCTCGACCCACATATTGTCATACTGCTTGTTCTTGCGATACCAGGCGACGATATCTGCATCGGAGATCAGGCGCACGTCTGTGACCTGACCGCGTGGTGCCGGGACGGCCAAGTCCTTGACGTTGAGTTGGGGCTCGACGTTGCGCAAGGTCAGGGGCAGGATGCCTTGGCCAGCGCTGTCTGGTTCGGCAAAACGCTCAACCACGCCAAAGGGCGCTGCTGAAAACTTGGCCAGTACGGGCATGGGGCCAGTCTTGATTGCCATGGGGAAATTCTTTGCGTTGCTCAACGGGCGTTCACTGTCGTCCTTCAGATTTGCCGGGAGGTCAATTGAAAAATCGGTGTTTTCAGGGATCGCCCCTGAAAAACTGACAGCTGTTGCCACGTCAGATCCCTGGTCGCTGTCTGCGTCAACCACCAGCGCGGCAGGGATCGTCAGACTGGTGGAAATCAGGCGAATGCGTCGCAGCAATTCGACGGGTACTGGCGCGGTAAAGGACAGCCTGATAGGCAGGATCGGGACGCATCCGCTGCGGGCGTTTTCGCGCTGGCAACTGAGTTCCGCGGCAAAGGGCTGGCGTACTTCAAAGTCGTAGCGTTGATCTGCGGTCGTGCGCAGCGCGCGCTGGTTGGCCCCCGCACTGACGACGCCTTTGCCGTAGACGAGTTGTACTTTTGTCGCGGCGGGCAGGGTACGGTTGCAGGCCAGTGTGACCACGCTCAAAGGATCGCGCTCGGCGACTTTTTCCAGTCGACTGAGCTTGAGTACCGTCGCGCGGTCGGCCCCGTCAATCAAGCGAACGGCGACGCGTTCACCGAGCCCCTCCACGGCGCACCACACGCGCGCGCGAATACTTTCTGGAGTGGCCGGGCCGCTCAGGCGCAGGGCAAATATCTGATCCTCGGCGATGGGCGCGTAGGGTCCTGGCAGCACCTCTTCGACGAGTGGCCCCCCGGTGTTAAAAGAGTAGCTGACCTCTCCCTGAAGCCCTTTTCCCAGGAAGCCCTTGGCGCCTGTGCGCAAGCGTGCGGTGCACAGCACCCCGGCCGGCAGGTCGCGGTCAAACTCAAAGACCCAGCTGCGCGCGCTGACCCAGTGACCCGAACCTTTTTGTGGCTGGTTGGCCAGGCATTCAAGGTCGAAGGGATCTGCTGCCTTGGCATCGCCAAAGGCAATCGCCGACTCATCAAACTTTGCAACGATTTGCCTCACCTGCACCGTCTCACCTTCAGGCGAAAAACTGATGACCGTCGCAGCCTGGGTGGTCAGGGCTAGCCCACAAAGCATTGCGAAAATGAGAACGGTTTTTAATTTCATTTTGCTTTGAGATCGAGAGGTTCTGAGGGACAAATTGCTGGTTACTTCGGACAGCATAATCCCGTGACGCTAAAAGGTGTCGCAGTCGCTCGTTTGCGCTCCCCACCCAAAGAATGCTATATTTCCGCTTCTGCAATTCCCTGATAGCTCAGTTGGTAGAGCGACGGACTGTTAATCCGCAGGTCCCTGGTTCGAGTCCAGGTCGGGGAGCCATAGAATACAAGGGTCGCAAGGCGTAACTGCTCTGCGGCCCTTTCTGTTTGTGGGTTGCAGCTTGCGTCGTGACCGAACCATATGGCTCCACAGCAATTGGTCCCAACACCCCCACTCCTGGATACCAGGTATCGATTGTCCGCAGTGTTGAGCGCTTGAGACGCTTGGCATAGTTGCGATAGTGCACGCAGAATTGGGCATAACGGAGCATGGGCTCAACTGGGTGTTGACTGGGATGCACCTCCCCCAGAAGCATCAGCGTCATTCCCTTGCGATGCAACTCTTGATGCATGAGACCGTAGTCGGGCAAGACGTAGGCGCTGGTTCGGACTGTCTCAGCAGATATAGACCTATTTTTTAATTAAATGATAAAAATAAATTATAATTTGACAAATATGATAATAAAGTTCTCCGAGAAAATGATGCTTTTCAGCGTTCGCGTCATTTGAAGTGAGGGTCAGGGCTATCAGTGACTGACACGTTACTGCTGCCATATCCCGGCCATCAAATTTTGAAATTCGAACGATATTCTTAGTTCTTGAATTTGTTTGTCTTGATGTTTTTTTCGTTCCCACGATGAAAAAAGTTATCGTTCGTGCCCCCCTGTCGCTCAAGATCGCTGCCAGCACAATATTGGCACTGGCAGGAGTGTGGCTCATTGCATTTTCTGCAATCGACAGCAATTTTTCCCAGTCGCTCGCAATCGCCGAGAACCGGGTCGTGAGCAAGTCCCAGGTATTTGCCGAGTACTCCGTCTCAACCATCAAACGCCTCGACCAGATTGTGCGCGGGGCCCGCGCAGCTTGGGAGGATGACCCGAGCCATTTCGCCCGCTTCATTTTGCAGCAACAGAATCTAATCGAGGACATCACATTTCAAATAGCGGTGATTGATAAGGCTGGCCTCGTCGTGTTTTCCAACCTGACCCCTCAGGTCGACAGAGTGGATTTGTCACAACGCGAGCATTTTCGTGTGCATCAGGAATCACAGGGCGCTGATCAACTTTTTATCAGTCGCCCGGTCGTTGGGAAAGTCTCTGGAAAATGGTCGATTCAATTCACCCGACCCGTCCTCAAGGACAACCACTTCGATGGCGTTCTGGTCGCCTCGGTCGATCCCGAGCATTTCGGATCCTTTGGCCAAAAGCTGGAACACGGGCCAGACGATGTGCTCGCATTGGTACGTGACACCAGGGAGCGCATGGCGCGTTTTCCGATCGATGAGAAAAACTATGGCCAGATACTCCCCGACACGCTTCCATATTTCGCACCGAATGCCCCGTTGTCAGGCAAATTCAATGCGGTGACGGTCGCGGATGGACTGGAGCGCATCTATGGCTTTACTCGCTTGCCAAAATACGGTCTGAACGTTGTGGTGGGTGAGTCACGTGATCGTGCGCTCGCAACATACCAAACATATCAACAACTTGTCATGAGCATTGGGCTCATCCTTTCACTATTTGTTCTGACAGTCGCATTTCTCATTTTCCGGAAAATCACCGAAAAAAGACATCACGAAGAGGCCATGCGCATTGCGGCGATGGTTTATAAAAACAGCAGCGAAGCCATGATGCTGACCGATAGTAAGAACGTCATTTTCAGCGTGAACCCGGCGTTTACCGAGAACACGGGATATGGTCCGCACGAGGTCATAGGAAAATCACCTCGTGTCCTCAGCTCGGGTGATCAGAATAAGGAGTTCTGGTGTGAATTCTGGAAAGAGCTGAGTACAACGGGCAAGTGGCACGGCGAGATGCGCAATCGAAGAAAGAATGGTGATATTTGCATTGAAAACCTGACCGTCGACACTGTTGTTTCAGATCAACCAGACAGGTTAATTCGCGTGGCCATCTTTCGTGATGTAACAGAAGAAAAGGCCAGCCAGGAAAAGATCTGGTATCACGCCAATTTTGATGCACTCACCGGCCTGCCCAATCGCCGTTCATTTCTGGAACATCTGGATCAGGAAATCAAGAGAGCCGAGCGCACCGGTACAACCGTCGCCATGATGTTTCTGGATATTGATCACTTCAAGACGATCAATGACACCTTCGGCCATTCAGTCGGTGACGCGCTGTTGATCAGTGTGTCATCAAGGTTAAAACAACATCTTCGCCAAGTCGACACCGTTGCCAGAATGGGTGGTGATGAATTCACCATTATTTTGAGCGAACTGTCCCACGTTCAAGATGTCGAAAATATTTGTCAAAAGTTACTGAGTGAACTGGCCGTTCCCATTGAGCTTGCGGATCAGTCCTTGTCCATCACAGCAAGTATTGGCATCGCAATTTATCCGGACGATTGCCTTGATGCCGAAACCATGCTTAAGAGCGCGGACCAGGCCATGTATATTTCAAAACAACGTGGTCGCAATCACTGCACATTCTTTTCAAAGTCGATGCAGCAAGAGACCACTAAACGCATGCAGTTGATCAATGACCTGCAACTCGCGCTGAGCGACAACCAGCTGATTGTCTACTATCAACCTATTGTTGAATTGTCGACGGGGCGCGTATGCAAGGCAGAGGCCCTCATCCGCTGGCGGCACCCGACGCTAGGCCTGCTGAGCCCCGTTGAATTTATTCCCTACGCTGAAGAAGTTGGCCTGGTTGAAAAACTTGACCAATGGGTGCTCAGGCAAGTCACCACGCAGCTACGAGTCTGGCCCGATAGCTTTGGCAAAGACTTTCAAGTTTCCGTCAACAAATCAGCCAAGGAAGTTCGTTCGACCGACGACATTCTCCAGGTGATTGAAACGTGCCAGGGTGTCACCGACCAAGTGGTGGTGGAAATCACAGAGAGTGTCCTGATGGACGACACGCCGATCAACATTAGTAACGTGATGAAACTGCACGAGTCTGGCATCGCGATCGCACTTGATGACTTTGGCACCGGTTACTCCTCGCTTTCGCATATTGCGCGATTTCCGGTCACCTATCTGAAGATTGACCAGGCCTTCGTGAGCAAGCTGCTCCAATTCGACTCACGTGAAGTCGCCCTATGTGAAAGCATTGTTTTATTGGCACACAAATTGGGCATCAAAGTCATTGCTGAGGGTGTCGAAACCAGAGAACAAAGTGATTGGCTTGCCAAGATGGGCTGCGACTATGGACAGGGATATTTTTATTATCAGCCCATGACTGCCGAGGTTTTTGAAAAAATAGTCATGAGATCTACCTTAACTGGCCCGCCTTCATATTGACGGCTGCTAGAGGTACTCGCACAAATAAAGTGTCTCAATAAAAGTTTGCCGGTCATCATGATTACTGCTTACAGCAGAACCTACGACGCGACCCGCGCGGTGCGGGCGGGCGCTTTTTACTATGTGAGCAAGCCCTTCAATAATGAGGAGATCGTCCTCACAATGCGTCATGCTCAACAAGCCAGAATCGCACACTGGCTTGATCCGCCAGGTTCCTGGGCCTCAATCAGTTGGCCAGGGGTTTTCGCGCAAGCAATTACGGATTGAGTTGGGTCACCCACTCGTGTGCTTCGGCGAGGGTCGAGAAAACTCTTGAGGGATAGGGCAGTGGGAATCCGGTATGGGACTGGTTCACTTGCAACTTTAAATTTTCGTCGGTCGTAATCAATGCGAAACGTACTTTTCGATTGATAAAAAAACCACCTGTTCTGATTGCGATGATCTGAGCGACGATCGCCGAGTCAGCCCCCAATTGGGAAGAATCTGTTTTGTCGGTATCCAGACAATCCATGATGACGTAACTCAGTTTGTCAAATCTTGGATCTTGCTGAACGTCCACGGTTGCCCGCAGGGCGACAGAGGCAGTGGCTGGACCTGAAAACTTTACATAGACACCATTCGGTTCCCAATTAATTTTGAACGACATGGCGGATTATATTTTCTATGATTTATGACACGGTTGATCTTAGCAGCGCTCAGTGCGCGCTACAACTGATAAATGCAATCTTTCAGCGCAGGCATTGCCGGGTGTGAAGTGCCGCGCTGAGTTACTGGATGTAGGGCTTGAGCGCGTCGCCCCAAATGACGTAAGCCGGAGCAAGCAGGTGCAATCCATCTGCGGTGTAGGCTGGCAAGAGCCCCTGGCTCATGCCGGTCAGTGCAGGGTTGAGATCAATAAAAGGAATCTGACTGGCCTCGGCGGCAGCCTTGAGTCTTTGATTTAAATCGCGAACGGACTGGACGATACTTCCGCACCGGTCCCGGCTGCACTCAAGTGTCGCCTGAATGTAGACAGCAATATTGTTTTGCTGCAGTTGTTTGACAATCAGCATGATGTTGTCAAAGGTCTGCCTGACTGAGCCCTGTCGCATCAAGTCGTTGATGCCGATCATCACAAACGCTTTCTTGGGTTTTAACGCTAGTATCGATTTCATTTCCCGCAGCGTGTCGTAGGTGGTAAAGCCCGATACGGCTTTATTCACGACACGGACATTCGGGAACATGGTCTGCCATGGGCCGGCCGCAGTGATCGAGTCGCCGACCATAACGGCATCAATCCCGGGCAGCATCCTCGGGCTCTGGGCCCAGGCAAAAGTTGAGAGAGTCAAGATGCCCCACGTGAGCAGGCCCAGGAATATTCTTAAGGGACGAACCAGGCAGGTGTGAGTCACGGACGTCTTCGCTGTAGTTGAGAGTGACGGTTGGTCCGCCGGCTAGTTGATGTTTGCGCCGGCGTCTTTTACCAGCTTAATCCAGAACTTCGCGTCTTCATGCAAAAACGCGGCGAAGGCCTCGGGCGATTCGGACAGCGACACCGCCGTGCCCTCCCGGGCCAACGCGGCCTTGACGTTCGGTAGCAACATTGTGGCCTTGATGGTTTCGAACAGCTTTTCGATCACCGCCCGTGGCGTACCGGCTGGCACAAAAATACCGTACCAGAAATCCAGGCTATAGCCGGGCAGACCTGCTTGTTTCATGCCGGGCACGCCGGGCACCAGGTCCGTGCCGTTTTCCCAGCTCACGCCGATTGCTTTCAGGCGACCGGACTGAACCATGGGCAGCACCGAGGGTGGCGTGCCAAAGGTGAGCTGGGTGTCGCCAGCGGCCACCGATTGAATCGCAAGGCTGCCGCCCTTGAAGGGAATGTGCATCATGTCGACGCCGGTCGTCTGCATGAACAGCGCGGCCGCAAGATGGGGTGCCGAGCCATTGCCCGAGGTCGCGTAGTTCAGTTTGCCAGGCGACGCTTTGGCTTTCTCGATCAGGTCCTGGATCGACTCGATGCCAGAGGTGGCATTGACGGCAATCACCAGGGGAGACGCCGTGACTTTGCTGACAGGTGTCAGATCCTTGGCGGAATAGGTCAGTTTCGGGTTCAGGGCGGGGTTGACTGAAATGCTGCTTGGGCTCGCCAGCAAGATGGTGTAGCCGTCGGGCGCTGCTTTGGCGGCAAGGTCTGCGGCAATGCTTGAACCGGCACCGGCGCGATTGTCCACGATCACTGTTTGCCCCAGCGCCTTGGACAACGGGTCGCTGATGACACGCGCAACATAGTCCGCCGCGCCGCCGGGCGCGAACCCGACCAGGAACCTGATTGGCTTGGTCGGGTAGGCGGGTGTCTGTGCTGTGGCAGTGACTGTCGCACACAGGGTAAACAGGAACGCCAACGCCGCCAGGCCAGACCGCCACGACAAGGGTGACCCGGGCGAAAAGAGTGAAAACAGAATCGTGCGATTCTGGCGAATCGAAACGACGTGTTCAGCTTTTTTCACTTTGGCCTCCTTGTTTCGCGGACTGAACGGTTACGCGGGCATACGCAGAACAATCTTGCCGACATGTTGGTTCGCTTCCATCATGGCTTTCGCCTCGGCCAGTTGTTCAAACGCAAACACGTGGTCGACCAGCGGCCGGATACGACCGTCGGCAATGGCTGGCAATACCTCAGCTTTGAATTCCGGCATGAATTGCGCACGCTGATCCGCTGAACGCAATTTGTTGGACACGCCGAACAGTCTCAGACGTTTGGCGTGCAAAGCTTGCAAATCAAGTTCGGCGGTGAGCACGCCGTCGACATAGCCCACCATGGCCAGGCGTCCTTCAAAGGCCATACAGCCGATGCTCTCGGCAAAGACCGTGCCGCCCACGGTGTTGACGACCAGGTTGGCACCTTGGCCTGCGGTGGCCTGCATGACCTGCGCTGCAAACCCCGGTCCCCTGACACAGACGCTGACATCCAGTCCGTGTTCTTTCAGGCGTGCAAGTTTCTCGGGCGAACCTGAGGTGCCGATGACTTTTGCACCGAGTGCCTTGGCAGTTTGCAGTGCCGCCACGCCGACACCTGAGGCTACGCCATTGATCAACAACCATTCACCCGGTTGAAGTTTGCCTTGCAGGGACAACATGTCGTGGACCACCAGGAATGTCAGCGGCACACTGGAGGCTTGTTCGAAGGACAGCGACGCGGGCATGGCCATGGCTTCGCGCACATCCATGCAGGCGTATTCCGAAAACGCGCCACGGCAGCGCCCCATCACTTTGTCGCCGACTGCGATGGCGCGTGCGTTCGCACCCAGTTCGATGACAACACCAGCACCTTCCATGCCGATCTGCGTGGCTTCGTCGCCTTTGTGCAGGCCGTGGCCGACCACGAACTCACCGCGGTTCAGGCTCGCTGCATGCAGGCGGACCAACACCTGATCCGGACCTGGCGTGGGTCGGTCAATCTGGCGCAGATCAAGTACGGTCTGGCCGGCAACGGTTTGCATGAAATATGACTGCATTGTCTTGTCCCATCCTCTGATAATTTCCGTGAGGATACATCCAACATCCAGCCCATTGATAGTCATTCATGTCACTATTGCAGACAAGCCGCTCTAGAGTATTCTTTAATTCCCGTCCAAAAAGTGTGCGTCATGTCGAATCCTCACGTTCCGGAAATTGCCCAGGCACTTGTCAACGCCCGCCGCACCCATCAACCGACCGACGCGACGCCGTTCGTCGACCAACTGCAGAGTGCGGCTGACGCGTATGCCGTGCAGCGACAAGTATGGCGCGAGTTGCTGGGCGCAGAGCCTCTGGCCGCCAGCGCCCCTGCCGCCACTGCCTGGAAATCCGGTGGCCCCTCGCGCACCAGCGACCTGACACATGCCGCACTCTTGCCGGCGGGAATACTCAAGAGCGGTGCCAATGTCAACGCCTGGTCATTCAACATCCGGATCGTAGAAATCGAGATTGCCCTCAGGCTTGGCCGTGCGGTGACCCCCGCCGAGGCCTTGACGTTGACCGTGGAAAGCGGCCGCGCTCTGGTCGATGCCCTGACGGTATCGATCGAGCTTGTCGACTCGCGTTGGTTACAAGCCGGGGCCGCCCAGCCGCTGCTCAAACTAGCCGACATGCAGTCGCATGGTGCGCTGGTGCTGGGTGACTGGGTTCCCTATTCGGCTGAATTCCTGGGTCATGACTGGACCAGACAATCGGCCAGTTTGCAGATTGGTCATCAGCCTGCGGTAAATTTTGTTGGCTCGCATACGCTGCAGGATCCGACCTGGTTGATCCCGATCTGGCTGCGTCATGCCACATCACAAGGTCAAACCGTGAGCGCCGGTACGGTTGTCACCACCGGCAGCTGGTGCGGCATGCCCCTCGCACAGAAAGGCGACCTGGTTGTTGCCGATTTTGCAGGGATTGGAAGAACGACGGTTCAGCTCTGACCGTTTACATAGCAGGCCAGCGTCCGGCCCAGGGCTGGGCTGTTTCGAACGCGTCGGCGAGTTCAAGAATCTCAAGATCGGCGCCATAGCCACCAATGAGTTGCAGGCCGATTGGCAGCCCCTGAGCGGAGGGTGCGCAGGGCACCGACACAGCGGGCAGACCGGTGACGTTGACCCAGCTTGTGTAGATGGCGTGCCCGCGCGGGCCTACGGCTTGCCCATCAATTTCTGTGGGGGTGGGCTGGTCGGCTTGCCAGGGCAAGGCCGCCGCGCTAGGTGTCAACACAACATCGAAGTTGTTAAATAATTCAGTGGCCTGTCGACGCAACGCATCGACCTCGTCAATGATCGCCAGCACGCGCGACGCAGGCAGCTGACGGGCCTGCGCTGCCATCTCCAGATATTTTGGCGCGACGCCCTGGCCCCATGCAGGATACTTGGCAAATAGATTGTCGAGTCCGATTGCGCCGACTTGCGGCCATGCCGCATTGATGAAGTCCAGATCAAGTGGCAAGTCACCTACCTCGACCGCGTGCCCCAGGCCGGCAAACACTTCCACTGCAGCACGCACGCTTGCCGCAATTTGTGGGTCGAGCGGCGCCGCCCCGAGCCGTTCGACAAACAAGATACGCCTGTTGCGCGTAGGTTTTTTTGAACGACCGGCGATGGCTTGCGCCGCGGCAAGCGAAGCGCGATCGGCCTCGACCGGGCCGCGCAGGATGTCGAACAGCATACGCACGTCGGCGACCGTGCGTCCCATGGGTCCCACCACTTCGAAATCCATCAGCAATGGCGGCAGCATGTTGCCACGCGCGATCGCGCCAAGGGAAGGCTTCAAACCAACCAGACCTGTATGCGAGGCAGGCCTGCGGATGGAGCCGCCACCGTCTGTGCCAATAGCCAGGGGGGTGATGCCCGCCGACACCGCGGTCACCGCGCCGCCGCTCGACCCACCAGGGGTCAGGGCCGGATCCCAGGGATTGCGTGTCGTCCCAAACAGCAGGTTGCCGGTGTAGCCATCGAGCGTGAATTCCGGCACGTTGGTCTTGCCGATGATCAGTGCGCCCGCCGTGCGTGCGCGCGTCACCACCCACTCATCCAGCGTGGGAACATAGTCCCGCAGTGCCAGCGAGCCCCAGGTGGTTGGCAAGCCAGCCATGGGGATATTGTCCTTGATCGAAAGCGGAATCCCGTCCAGCATGGACAGGGGCGTGCCGCGTTCAAAACGTTCCGATGCAGCCTGTGCCTCGGCCAGGAAGGCATCGTCGCGCCGGGCGATGATTGCATTCAGTGACGGATTGACGGCATCCAGACGCGCCAGACAAGCCAGTGCAATTTCAGTGGGGGTGATGTCACCCGTTCTGAAGTCACGTGCCAATTCGGTCGCTGAAAATTTCCAGAGCAGTGTCATGGTTCAGTTCGTTTGCCACATCGGTTGTCAAGATTCCATTTCAGCACGATTTGTCTTGTCGGGATAAGATCAACCTTGGGTAGCAATCCGTTCCGAATCATGTCACTGGGAAGATTCATCAAATGATTGCCTTCGGTCTCTTTACGGTTGATCACAACCACGACAGCGTTTTTACTTTTTCAGATTTCTTTTATTTGTTGCAGACGTTTTTCTGCTTGCCAGCCAATCTGCTCATCGAGTTTCTCTCGACCCGAGAGAGCCTCAGAACTGCAATCGCCTGGACTACGGCCCCTGAGAGCATGATGAACGGCTGGGCAGCGGCCTGCGGGTCGATGGTGATCTGGCTGTTGCTGGTCGCGTTTGTTTCAAGTTTCTACGAATGAACGCAGTCGTTCAAAATAGATAGGGTCGGCACGCCGCACCTTTGAAGCCCTTTGGTGGTTCGACCTGGAACAGGGTCATCAGGCCGCAAGTCGATCCAAACATTTTTGCCTGGTTGTGGCCGACATCGACAACTTCATAGGCCAGGTGATGAATCTTGGTGGCTTTGCCGGCAAGGTATCGTTCATAACGCACATATGACCGCGCGCGCTCCAGTCGGGTGGGGCCCTGTGCCTGCGCGGCGCATGTCTTGTCGAGCAGGCGGTGGTTGGGGTCGTTGTCGCCGCCGCCCATCAGGTACGTGATGGAACGATAGGAATATCGCTTGAATACGGCTGGCCCCGTCGCGCCTCTGGCGTAGGGAATCATGTCCTGCATGCCATAGCGGTACTGATCGTAGTCGGCACAAACCGCTGGGTCATAATCCTTGAAGGTGTCGCCCGCCGGGCGCTGCGCATTGAAATACAGAAAAGACGAAGGATTGGCGACGACATAACGGATTTCGAGCCCCTGGGCGCGAATTTTTTCGTCGATCGTGTTCAGCGCAGCATAGCGCTGTACCAGCTGGGCGCCGGCCGAGTGGCCTGCGACCGTGACGGTCGTGACACCTTCGAAGCGTGGCTTGGCTGTCACAGCAAGAAGTAAATCGTCCAGCACTTTAAAAGAGCTCAGCGCAAAGGCAACCCCTTTCGCGTCGAGCCCGCCAGCCCAGTCCCGCACGTCCCAGACCGGCATGTTGTCAAATCCTTTTGCTGAATCAGGTGTGCCGGGAAAGTTTGGCGCGAGCAACAAAACTTCCTCCGGGCCGCGCCCGGACTGCTCAAGCAGGGACTGGCCGGCGGCAAAGTAGTGGTCGGCGTTGCGTTGGATGCCATGAATGATGAAAATGACTTCGCGGATGTTCTTGAGGTCGCCCTTGAGATCGTGATTGGCATAGACCGGGAAGTCGTACCGCTCTGTTTCATCACCGAGCGTCACACGCTGCCAGGCGGGCGTGGCGGTTGTCGCAGGCGCATCGGCGGTGTACGCCTGGGTGGAAAATCCGCTCAGGCTCAAGGCCAGGAGGGCTAGGCGAAGGAAAGGGCTCAGTCGCGAGATCATCGCGTTGATGCGCCAAGTTGCTGGGTCATGTTGTGCTCAGTAGGCAAGCTGGGGACATTTCGGATTGGCAAAGCGTGGTGCGACGATGGAAGGCAGACGCATGTCAACGAGCGTCCTTTGCTGGGGTGTCAGCACCTTGTACAGCCTTTTGACTGCGGGTTCGATATTTTCGAGCAGCGTGTATCGATTACGCACACGATCAACCGTTGCGGCCATGTACTTGATGCCATCGACAGTTTGCTGAGAAGAGCCTTGTTGCTCGTGGCTGGGGGTATGCTGGCGGTCGACTTCGGTGGCATAGGCGCGCACGCGTTTGACAAAGTCTTGCCAGGCGTTGGCCTGTTCCGGCGTCGGGTTCACGTCGGCTTCCAGAGTCTGTAACCGGGTCTCGACCAATTCGTAGGGCACAGCGTCCGCATTGATTTGCCCCAGCGTGCAACCATTCTGCGCCTCGCCAGACTGGCTGCCCTGGCCCACACGGGCTCCACCGCCGCCTCTTTTTCCCCCACTCATCCCCGCACCTGCGCCAGTGCTCCCCATGCCGCCTATGCCTCCGAATTGAGCGCTGGCTGGTTCGGGTATCGCTGCAAGGGCAATCGACAGCACAAACGCCATGACCACGTATCGGGATGCCATGCTGGCGCTGCGCGGCGCCAAGTCTGGCCGACGGGGGGCGTGCGGGAAAAATCTCAATGGACACCACCGGTTCAAGATCTGTTGAGACGTGGAGCGTGCAGCACCTGCGGCCCGCGTCAGTTTGGCACTATCATTCTGCCAGCAATACTGTAGTCGAAAATACACTGCGACATGGCAGGTATGTGTCGCGTCAAAACAAATGGTCTGGAGATCCGGGCATGTCAAAAGATTCATCACGACGTGGTTTCCTGCAAGGGGCTGCCGGCCTGGCAGGCGCGGCTCCACTCGCAACATTGATGACGAGCCGACCGGCAGTCGCCAGCGAGGGCGGCCAGACCGGCGTGGCCAACGGCCAGACGCGAACCCTTGCTGAGTTCGCCACCACACTGCAGTACGAAGAGATCCCGCCCGAGGTTGTCCAACGCGCCAAGGACACCATCGCCGATACGGTGGCGACCATCATGTATGGCAGTACCTTGCCCTGGAGCAAAATGATTGCGGCCTACGCCCGTCATAACGGACCCGGCGGGAATAGTCGCATACTGGGCGCCGGCCCGGCACGGGTACACGCGCCTTCGGCTGCACTCGCGAACGGTGCGGCTGCGCACGCTTTTGAGCTCGACAACCTGACCAAGCCAAACTCGGGCTCGCATCCCGGCGCGACGATCCTGGCCCCGGCGCTTGCTGTCGCGCAAGATCGCGGTAACTCGGGGCGTGAACTGATCACGGCTTTTGTCGCGGCTGCCGAAGTGATGATCCGCATCGGCGTGGCGACGCGCCACAGCCAGGAGCAGAACGGCTTTCATGCCCCGGGCACGACAGGCCCCTTCGGTTCAGCCGTCTCCACAGCGAGGCTGCTCCACCTTGATGTAACCCAAACCCAGAACGCGATCGGCATTGCAGCGTCCACGGCAGGTGGTTTGCTTGAATTTGCAAAGTCCGGAACCGGTGGGATGGTCAAGCGTTTGCATCTGGGCCGCGCGGCCGAATCGGGCGTGCTGGCCTCGAGCCTTGCTGCGGAAGGTTTTACCGCCCCGGTGAGCAGTCTTGAGGGCGAGTTTGGATTCCTGCGTGTGTTCTGTCGGGACTACGATATGAACGCGTTGACAGCCGGCCTGAGGCAGACGTGGTTGACGAATACCATCATGATCAAGCGCTATGCGGCACATATTACGGCCCACACCCCGGTTGAGGGCACGATTGCGCTGATGCAGGCACATCATTTCAGCGGTCCGGAAATCGCTTCGATTGCGATTCAGACGACTGATCGCGCCGTGCGTGTCAATAGCACCCTGCAGCCCAAGGATATTCTGCTCGCACAGTACAGTATTCCTTTTTGCGTAGCGCTTGCAGTCTATCGCAATCCGGTTGATCCGCGTTCCTTTGATGAGGGCGCAGTCAATCATGCCGACATCATGGGCTTGGCCGCACGTGTGCAGATGTCTGCCTTGCCACCACCGGAAAATCGATCGGACATGACCAGCCTGGTGACCATTACACTGAAAGACGGAAGATCGTTCAACCAGCGCACGACAGCCTTTGCCGGCACACCGGAACGCCCGCTGACCGTTGCCCAGCTAAAAGAAAAATTCCTGATGCTCACACACGATTTTGGTGAACCAGGAATGACCCGGGCTTTCAACCGTTTACAAAATCTTGAGAGTGAAAAAACACTTGAATGGATTGGCGCTGGGAATGAGGCAGGTTGAACACTTGCCTCTTGAACGCGTCTGGCTGGATGGCTCAATGACCGTTAGCTGTGTGTTAGGTTCATACTGGAGGGCAGGTTTTGTACGTTCAGGATTGCTCAAGGAGATCCAAAGTTGAATAAAATTATAAAAATGCGCCGTTCAGTTTTCGCCGGGATGGCGGCGGTGATGGCAATCTCAATGTCTCCGTCTCTGGTCTTGGGGCAGACGTTTCCCGCAAAGCCAATCCGGCTCGTCGTATCGCAAAACCCCGGCGGTACAACCGATGCAACGGCTCGCGCGTTTGCGGACTATTTCTCGCACAAATTTGGTGTGCCCGTGACGGTCGAGAACCGGCCCGGTGCGGGTGGCATGATTGCAGCAGAGAACGTCGCGCATGCGACCCCGGATGGCTACACCTTGTTCGTGGGTTTACATAGCCAGTTGGCGCAGGCGCCGGTCCTGTTCAAAAAGCCGCTGATTGATCCTGACCGCGACCTGGTGCCCGTGGCGGCGGTAACGGCCGGTGGTTTGCCCACGGTCGTGCGCAATACGCTTGCGGTGAACAATGCGCAGGAGCTCGTCGCGCTGTCGCTCAAGCAGTCTATCAATGCAGGCAACTACAGCGTCGGGTCAGGATGGCAGTTGCTGCTGTCTCAGCTGACCAAAGAGACGGGTGGGCAGTTTGTGGTGGTCAGCTACAAGGGCACGCCCCCCATGCTGACTGATCTGGTTGGCGGGCAAACAGATGTGGCGACGGGTTCGGTGATCAGTCTTGCGCCGTTCATGCAACGCGACGCGTTGCGCGCCATCGCAGTGATATCGGATCGACGCAGCACCAAGTACCCGGACGTGCCGACCTGGGCTGAGCAGGGCTTCACCAGCCCGGCATTTACAAAACTGCTTGAGTACAACATGTTGCTGGCACCTGCCGGAACACCTGAAGCGGTGCTGGTGATTCTGTCGGCAGCAGCTGCCGAGGCGGGCAAGCAATCACCAAAGATGGTCACGCTGCTTGACACCATCGGCTCGGATGAACCCGTGCTGGTGAACGAGCCGTTGCGCAAGATGATCAGTGAAGTGTGGCCCGTGTATCGCACACTGACCACCGAGCTCAAGCTGACGCCGGAGTAACGTAGCGGAGTCACGTAACAGAGTCACGTAACAGAGTCACGCAACCTCGGAAAACTGCCGTGGAATCAGTCCATGGCAGTTCGTCCTGTCAAGAATCAGGGGTTACCGAGGAAGTCGCGCTTGCCGATCTCGATGCCGTTGTGGCGCAGGATGTTGTAGGCCGTGGTGACATGGAAATAGAAATTCGGCACGGCGTGCCCAAGCAGGAATTGCAGGCCGTTGTAGTGGGTTTCCTTGTCTCCGCGCTTGGTCACGATTTCCTTGTCTTCGGTGCCATCGATCTGTGCGGCGGTGAATGTCTGGATGAAGGCGATCGTTTTCAGGGCGCGCTCTTTCAAGTCCAGCAATGTCGTTTCGTTGTCTTCGAAAACTGGCGAATCAATTCCGGCCAGTCTGGCGACAACGCCCTTGGCTGAATCGCAGGCAATCTGCACTTGCTTGGTCATGGGCAACATGTCCGGGTACAGACGAAAGCTGGCCAGGTACACGGGGTCGATTTTCTTTTCTACAGCGTGCGCTTGCGCCTTGTCGAGAATGTTGACGAGGTTGCCAAGGATGTTGACAAAGCGTGGCACGCTGGCTTGGTACATTGAAATGTTCATGGTGTTTTTTTTAAAAAAAAGTGAAGGGTTGACTATAGTCGCTAAGGGTACGGGCGTCTGCTTTGAATCAGGCCGGAGTGTCTGCGGCTTCACGTCGTTCGCGCGTCAGGTCCGGCAGGAACCAGGCGACGATGCCAATGGCCGGCAGATACGAGCAGAGTTGGTAGACAAAGCTTATCCCCTGCGCGTCAGCGATACGACCCATTACCGCGGCACCGAGCCCGCCCAACCCAAACGCGAAGCCGAAGAACATGCCCGACACCAATCCGACCCGACCCGGCATGATTTCGTGGGCATAGACCAGGATGGCCGGAAATGCTGACGCAATGAGCAGGCCAATGATGACGGTGAGTACCCCGGTCCAGAACAGGTTGGCATAGGGCATGGCGAGCGTAAAGGGCAGGGTGCCCAGTATCGATACCCAGATCATCGGTCTGCGTCCGATCCGATCGGTTAGTGCGCCACCCAGCAGCGTGCCGGCTGCGATCGCGGCCATGAACATGAAGAGCTGCAACTGCGCGGCCTGTATCGGCAGTTGGAATCGTTCAATAAGGTAGAACGTGAAGAACGATGTCAGGCTCGAGGTATAGACGTTTTTGGAAAACAGCAACAGCATCAGCACCGAAATCAGGAAAATCATGCGTGCGCGTGGCATGGTTGGTGTGTAAGTCGACACAGGACTCGAGGCGGCGTGCCCTGGACGGGTGTGCGCCTTGTACCAGCCACCCAGTCGCGCGAGGACGGCCATGGCCAGCAGCGCGGCAAGCGATACCCAGGCAATGGAACTCTGTCCACGTGGCAGGACGATAAACGCGGCGAGCAAGGGGCCAACCGCCTGGCCTAAGTTGCCGCCTACCTGGAACAGCGCCTGCGCCGAGCCATAACGTCCGCCAGAGGCGATGCGTGCAAGGCGCGACGCTTCGGGATGGAACACCGCTGAGCCGACGCCGATCAAGGACGCTGCGATCAGTACGGTGGTGTAGTCATGCGCAATCGACAGTAAAAGCAGCCCGATCAGCGTGGAGCCCATTCCCATCGCCAGCGAGTAGGGCTGGGGCCGCTTGTCGGTGTAGTACCCGACCGTTGGCTGCAGCAGTGATGCGGTGATCTGAAAGGCAAGGGTAATGATGCCGATCTGTGCGAAGTCCAGGTCGAACTGTACTTTAAGTAATGGATAAAGTGCCGGGATCAACGACTGGATGAGATCGTTGAGCAGATGGCAGAAGCTCAGTGAAATCAGCACCGGGAATACTGCAGCCTGTGCTGATATGGTCGTCGGCGTAGCCTGATCGAAGAGGGTCGTGACGTCGGTGGGCGCGGTCTTTTCCATTGATATGCAGTGGGCGCTAGCCGCCTTCAATGCGTGGAAGAAAGAAAACCTCGGCGCCTGGTGGCACCGGTTGCAGGTACGCGATCTCGTACAAGTCGCCGTTGATCGCGACGTTGGTGTCTTCTTCCAGGATGTGTCCCAGACCGGGAAAGAGTTTGTCCATCGTCTTGATGACCCCTCGCAGGTTCGTCGCCTCGATGTCAAACTCTTTCACGCCGTTGGTGTAATGGCGGCTAAAGCCGCTGGTAAACACAACGTGCACGGTCGCAGGGGTAGCGATACTAGGCCCCGTTGCCTGCGTCGATCGCCGCAAGCACCTTGGGAGGTGACATCGGCAGATCGGTCAGGCGTCGACCGATGGCGTTTGCAATCGCGTTGGCAATTGCAGCCATGGGAGGCACGATGTTGGCTTCGCCAACACCCTTCACCCCAAACGGATGGTTGGGGTTAGGCACCTCGACAAGCACGGCTTCGATCATGGGCAGGTCCGAGGCAACCGGGATGCGGTAGTCAAGGAAACCGGCGTTTGAAAGGCGACCGTTCTTGTCGTAGATGTATTCCTCGTTTAAGGCCCAGCCGATGCCCTGCACGACACCGCCCTGAATCTGGCCTTCGCAATAATCGCGGTGGATGGCGCGACCCACGTCCTGTGCGGCGACAAAGCGCAGAATTTTCACTGCACCCGTTTCGGGGTCAACCTCGACATCGCAGAACTGTGTGGACAGGCCAGGAGCTTGACCACCCGCATTGACTGCGGCCTCGGTCACGATTGGTCCGCCTGTCACCGCGCGTTTTGCAGCAATATCCGCGAGTGACAAGGGGTCAAAGTCGCCGACGCTCATGTCTTTGACCTGGGCACAACCGTTTTCCCAGATCACGTTCTTGACGTCGATATCCCACATCAAGGCTGCGCGGTGGCGCAGATTCTCAATGATTTTGTTTGCCGCATCCACGACAGCCATGCCCGTGGCGAAAGTGACGCGCGAACCGCCTGTGACATGGTTGTATCCAATCGAGGCGGTGTCGGCCACGGTTGAACGCACTTTCTCGTAAGGGATACCCAGCGTCTCGGCGCACATCAGTGCCATTGAGGCGCGTGAGCCGCCCACGTCCATACTGCCCGTGGCGAGCGCGACCGAACCGTCCTCATTGATGTGGATGGTGGCGGTTGATTCGCCGCCGGCGTTGAACCAGAAACCGGATGCAACACCGCGACCCTGGTTTTTGCCAAGGGGCTTGTGGTAGCCAGGATGATCAAGCAGTGCCTGAATGGTCTCGGCGTAACCGTCATGGGCGTGTTTAGGACCCCAGGCAGTGGGTGAACCGGCCTTGGCTGCGTTTTTAAGGCGCATCTTGAGCGGATCCATACCGATTTTCTTGGCCAGTTCGTCGAGCACGCTTTCCACTGCAAAGGCGGAAATTGGTGAACCTGGTGCGCGATAGGCAGCCGATTTGGGCCGGTTAGAAACGACGTCATAACCAATTGTGTGAACGTTCTCGATCACGTAGGGCGAGAACGCGCACATCGTGGCGTTCATGACAGGAGAGCCCGGGAACGCACCGGCCTGGAACTTGAACAGGCCATAGCCCGCGACGATGGTGCCGTCTTTCTTGACACCGATTTTGACCGTCATCGAGGATCCGGAGGTCGGACCGGTGGCCTTGAAAACGTCTTCGCGGCTCATCATGATTTTGACGGGATGACCGGTCCGGCGCGATAGTTCGGCCGCAACGGGTTCGACATACACGACCGTCTTGCCGCCAAAACCGCCGCCAATCTCGGCCGGGTGAACCAGCAGATCGCCAATTTCCATGTTGAGCAGTTTGGCCGTGTAGGCGCGCACCACGAAATGCCCCTGGCTTGAGGACCAGAGCTCGGCCTGGCCATCGGCGCCAAAACGCGCGAGGCACGCATGCGGCTCGATATAGCCCTGGTGGACGGGGGCCGTCTTGAAACTCATCTCCACGATTTCGTCGGCTTTGGCAAAACCTGCTTGCATGTCGCCGATCTTGAACTCCAGGCGCTTTGAGACGTTCGAGGGCTGGGTGGGTGCGGGTTCGACACCGCGCGTGGTCATGTCGGCAAACAGCAACGGTGCGTCGGGCTTCATGGCCTCGTCGACATCGATGACATGGGGCAGGATTTCGTAGTCGACTTCGATCAGGCGCAGGGCCTGGTCGGCGATGGCCTGGGTCGTGGCCGCGACGGCCGCGATAGCATGACCTTCGTACAGTGCTTTTTCACGCGCCAGAATGTTTCGCGTCATGTGCCAGTAATTGACGGCAACACGCTCAGGACCTAAATACTCGAATTTCTGTTCAGGCAGGTCCGAGCCGATGATCACGCACTTCACGCCAGGCAATGCAAGCGCCTTGGCAGTGTTGATCGAACGGATGTTTGCATGCGCGTGGGGAGAGCGCAGAATCTTGGCCCACAACATACCGGGCAGGGAATAGTCGGCGCCGTAACGGGCAGTGCCAGTCACTTTTGGCACACCATCCGGGCGTACCGGGCTGGTGCCGACGACTTTCATTTCTCTTTCAACATTTTTTGCTTTGGTCGTCATGTTCAGGCTCCCCGCATTTCGCGAGCGGCATCAAGCACCGCTTCGATGATTTTGTTGTAACCGGTGCAACGGCACAGGTTGCCCGCCAGCCAGAAGCGAACTTCTTCCTCGGTCGGGTCGGGGTTGCGCTCAAGCAGCGCACGCGCAGCGACCAGGAACCCTGGCGTGCAGACCCCGCACTGGAGCGCAGCGTGCTCGAGAAACTTGCGTTGCAGGACGTGCAGGTTTTCGCCTTGCGCCATCCCTTCGATGGTCTGGATGGCTTTGCCCTCGGCCTCGACACCGAGTACCAGGCACGAACACACCAGGCGGCCGTCTACGGTGACGCTACAGGCGCCGCAGTCACCGGTCGCGCAACCTTCCTTGGTGCCAGTCATATTCAATTCATTGCGCAGGACATCGAGCAGCGTCTGTTGCGTGTCGCACAAGAACTCAACGGGGTCACCGTTGATGGTTGTTGTTACATGATGCTTAGACATATCAGTTCTTCCCCATCGCTCTGTCGAGCGCAATTTGTGCAGCGCGGCGGGCCAGCACGCCCGACACCTTGATCCGAAACTCTTTGGTTCCGCGTTTATCGTCAATTGGTCGTGCGGCGGCACTCGCCGCTGCGGCGAGTTTTTCCATCGCCTTGGCGTCCAGGGTCGTGCCAATCAGTGCATCGGCGGCTTGCTGCACCAGTAAGGCGCGCTCGGCCACGGCCCCCAGGCAGACGCGTGCGTGCGTGCATACACCTTGGTCGTCCACAGTCAGGTTGATACCAACCCCGACCACTGCGATGTCCATCTCGGTGCGTGGCGTGAAGCGCAGGTAGGCGTCGCCTGAACGCACAGCACGCTTGGGGAAGGTGAACGAGACGACGAGCTCACCCTTGGCGAGCGATGTCTTGCCCGGTCCGGTAGCGATCTGCTCGACAGGCACTTCGCGACGCCCGGCGGGGCCGGCAATGGTGGCGATCGCGCCCGCAGCGATCATGGCTGGCACGCTGTCGGCAGCAGGGCCGGCATTGCACAGATTGCCGCCCACTGTCGCACGCCCGCGCACCTGGATCGAGCCAATCAGATTGACACCGTCAATCACGCCAGGCCAGGTCTTGGCAAAACCCTTGTCCTCGACCAGTTTCATACAGGGCACTGCCGCGCCGATGCGATAGCTGTCATTTTCCAACGTGATTGAAGTCATCTCGGCGATGTGTTTGACGTCCACAAGCAAGCCGGGCTGCTGCGCGCCGGACCGCATCTGGATCAACAGATCGGTGCCACCCGATAGTATTTTGGCCGGACCGCTTGCCGCCATTAACAGCACGACAGCCGCCTCTGTGGTCTTTGGCGTTTCGTAACGAATTTCGCTCATCTCCCCTTCCTTCTCATTTTGTACAAGCTCGTGGATACATAACCTGTCGTCAATCATATCCCACTGCAGGTCACAGTGAATTTGTTGCGGTGCGGCATTGAATGGTTGTGTCACACCGTAGGCACTTTTAGCCGATAAACCTGACGTCTAGGTGACCGTGGTCGGAACTTTGAACGCGAAGGCAAAAAACGCCGCAACGCCCAGGAATCCAAACGCCACGACGTAGTTCCAGGCCAATTTTTCCTTCAGAAAAAGCACCGCAAAGATCATGAACACGATCAGCGTGATGATTTCCTGAATAATCTTCAGTTGAAAGCCCGAAAATTCGCCGTAACCGTAACGGTTGGCCGGCACGGCCAGGCAGTATTCGAACAGCGCGATGCCCCAAGAAATGAGGATGACTTTCCACAGCGGCCAGTCTGCCCCGAATTTCAAATGCCCGTACCAGGCGAAGGTCATGAAAATATTCGATAGGGCAAGCAAGAATAGCGTGGTCACGGGACGAACTCCTGAGGGAGCCCCGATTGTACTGACCGCTACGCAGGCATAGGACTAGTCCAACTGAACGCCAAGGTCTTTGACCAGTTTTCCCAGACGAACAGACTCAGAGAGAATCAGGGCCTGGAATTGCTCGGGTGTACCAGCGACGACCTCGCTGCCTATCGCTTCCCAGCGCTTTTTGAATTCGGGGTCGGCAAAGATTTCGTTGAGCGCGGTATTGTATTTGGCAATGATTTCAGGTGGTGTTTTGGCAGGTGCGGTGATGCCATGCCAGGCGAAATAGTCAAAGCCAGGTAACCCGGATTCCGCCATTGTTGGAACGTTGGGCAACAACGCTGAACGCTCTTTTGTTGTCACGGCGATCGGGTAGAGCTGCCCAGCCTTGATGTAGTTGATTGAGCCCGCCAGGATGTCGCACATACTGAAAATTTGCCCGCCCAGCAAATCGTTCAGGGCCGGGCTTGCGCCTTTGTAAGGGATGTGTTGCAGCGGCGCACCGGTCCTTTCCTTGACGATTTCAAGCCCCAAGTGTTGGGGAGAGCCATTGCCAGCCGAACCAAAACTCACCTTGGTCGGGTTGGCTTTGGCGAAGGCGAGGTATTCCTGTAAGGTCTTGATGGGCGAGTCAGCTTTTACTTCCAGTACCAGCGGAAATTTTGAAATTTGGATGATCGGTGCCAGATCTTTGATCGGATCGTAGTTCAAGTTTTTGAACAGTGTCTGGTTCACCGACATGTTGCCGCTGGTTGAAAGCAGAATCGTGTAGCCATCGGGCTTCGCACGGGCCACCATGCCGCTGCCGATGTTGCCGCTGGCGCCGGCCTTGTTCTCGACGACAACGGTCGTGCCGAGCTTGTTGCCCAGCGGCACGGACAGCAGACGCGCCATGATGTCGGTCGGGCCACCCGGTGGGTAGGGAACAATAAAAGTGATGGACTGGCTCGGCCATTTGTCGGCCGACATGGCAACGAGCGGCATTGCGGCAAGGACTGCGCTCAGCAATATTTTTTTCAAACCGTTCACGATACTTCCTTCCACGTCGCGTGACGCATATTTTGTGTGGGTGTGACACTACGGTAAACACGCTGTGGTGTCATCCGTAGTTACCCCATGCTGACAAAGTGAACCCTCGCGGGCGTTGTTAACCGATACGGGCGCTGACTGAACCCAGCACACCGAAGTCGGCGCGCAGGGTGTTGCCTGGGGCGATCGGGGCGGGCACGATGCTGGTGCCGGTAATGATGACGTCGCCGGCCGACAGGTGTTGGCCATGGCTGATCAGTTCGTTCGCAATCCATGTCAGTGCCAGGCGGGGATCACCCAGCACGTTTCCACCTTTTCCGACCGCAGCGACGTTTTCGTCGATGAACATGCGCACTTCGTGATTCTTCAGGTCAATCTCGCGCCAGTTCAAGCTGATTTCCGGACCCAGGACCAGGAAGCACGCACCTGCGAAATCCGCGATTAGTTGCGCCTCGCCGGCCTTGGAAAAATCCTCAAAGCGGGAATTAGGAATTTCAATGGCCAGATGCATGCTGGCAACGGCAGACATCACGTCCTGTATGCCCAGTGGCATGTCAGGGTTGCCGGACACATCAGATTTCATACGAAAAGCGAACTCGGCTTCAGCGACTCGCATGGCATTGCCGTTCAGGGGCACAGTCGCCCCGTCTTGCAGGCATCGCGAGGCCAGCAGGCGTCCGGCCAGCGGGCCGGTGACCCCCAGATGGGCCTGTCCGGCGCTGCTGGTCGCCGCGATTTTCCAGCCGATCGCGGGTTCATTGCAGGCGCGAACGAGCGCGGCCTGGACGGCATAGCCCTCTTCGCGCGACTGCGGTCTGCAGTCAGCGGGGATTGATTGAATAGGTTGATGATTTTGCCAGGCCGGCAGCAGGGAAAGCGCCGCGCGTTCGATATCGATCATTGAGTTTCTTAGCGATTGGTTATGGCATTTGCGCGATGACTTGCGCGACGGCAGCAGTCAGTCTTTTTGCGTAGGGCACATGGAGAAATTCATTCGGCCCATGGGCGTTCGACTGAGGTCCCAATACACCGCACACCATCATCTGAGCAGTCGGAAAGCCTTTGCTCAACAGGCTCATCAGTGGAATGGTTCCACCCTGGCCGATGTACCCGACCGGAGCCTGGAAGTGCGCCATGCTGGCCTGATTGAGCGCTTGCTCAAACCATGGCTGCGTGGCCGGCGCATTCCAGCCGCAAGAGGTTCCTTCGGCATGGAACGTGACTTTCGCCTGATAGGGGGCGTTGTCCTCAAGCAGAGTCTTTAATTCCTGAACTGCCTGGTCGGCGTCGACCAGTGGTGGCAGGCGCAAGCTGAGCTTGAAGGCTGTGAAGGGGCGCAAGACGTTGCCCGCGTCTTTGAGCGCAGGAAAACCTTCGGCACCGGTGACGCTTAACGTGGGGGTCCAGGTGCGACGGATCAGCGCCTCAACGGGATCGGTGGTGGTAGGAAATGCGACCAGACTCGAGCCCCCGCAATCGTGGTGCGCCCACGGGAAGCGCTTATAAATCACGTCGCCAAGAATGGCTGCGGTTGCCTCGGCCTGCTGACGACGGTCAGCGGGTATTTTGCAATGAAAATTTGCGGGCAAAAGACGACCAGTTTCGCTGTCTTCAAGTCGGTCCAGCACGTGGCGCAATATCCGAAAGCTCGAGGGCACCAGTCCCGAGGCGTCCCCCGAGTGGATGCCTTCGGTCAGGATTTCAACTTTGAGCACGCCGGCGGCCATGCCGCGCAGGCTGGTGGTGAGCCACAACTGGTCATAATTGCCGGCGCCGCTGTCCAGGCAAATCACCAGCCCGACATTACCCATGCGGGTTCTCAGCGCGTCGACATAGGGCAGCAGGTCCGGTGACCCGCTTTCTTCGCATGTCTCGATCAGGCCAACAATGCGCGGATGACCGGTTTGCTGGCGCTTGAGCGCCTGGATCGCGGTGATGCTGGCGTAGGCGGCGTAGCCGTCGTCGGCGCCGCCGCGTCCGTAAAGTTTTCCGTCAATGTATTTGGGTGTCCAGGGACCGAGTCCCGCCCGCCAGCCGTCGAACTCGGGCTGCTTGTCGAGGTGGCCGTACATCAGTACGGTCTGGGCACCAGCAATGTACGGGCGCGTGCCCGCCACTTCAAAAAACAATACCGGTGTGCGACCGGGCAGACGCACGATTTCAAGCGTTAACCCCGCTACTTTTTGGGCCAGGATCCAGTCTGCGGCCCGCTGAACCACTGAATCGAGGTGACCGGCCTGGGCCCAGTTCGCGTCGAAGGCCGGTGATTTGGCCGGAATTTCGATGTAGTCGCTAATCTGTTTGACGAGATCATCGTCCCACGCCTGGCTGACGTCGGATAGGACTTGCTCGGCGTTGAGCATTGGGACTCTGGCGTTCATGCGGCGCTCCGGTGATTGGGTGAGAATGGCAACTCGGTCAGGCAAGTGCCTGCTTGACCTTCAGGCGCCAGGCATGCAGCAGGGGTTCTGTGTAGCCGCTGGGTTGCACCATGCCCTTGAACACCAGATCACGTGCTGCGCGATAAGCGTAGGACGCCTCGTAGTTTGGAGCCATGGGTTTATAGAGTGGGTCATCGGCGTTTTGACCGTCGACCACCTTTGCCATGCGCTGGAGCGTTTCGTTGACTTGTGCTTCGGAAGCGATGCCGTGATGCAGCCAGTTGGCGATGTGCTGGCTGGAAATACGCAGCGTGGCGCGGTCTTCCATGAGACCTACGTTATGAATGTCTGGGACTTTGGAGCAACCGACGCCCTGGTCGATCCAGCGCACGACATAGCCCAGGATGCCCTGCGCGTTGTTGTCGAGCTCTTCCTGGATTTCCTTGGGCGACCAGTTTGCCTGTGCCGCGACGGGCACTTGCAGGATGTCATTGAGCAGCTTGTCTATTTCTTGCTTGCCGTCGACTTTCTCGAGGTCTTTCTGGACGTCAGCGACATTGACCTGGTGGTAATGCAATGCGTGCAGGGTGGCAGCCGTGGGCGAGGGCACCCAGGCAGTATTGGCGCCAGCCTTGGGGTGTGCGATTTTTTGCTCGAGCATCGCGGCCATCAAGTCGGGCATCGCCCACATACCCTTGCCAATCTGGGCGCGACCACGCAGGCCGCAGGACAGGCCCGTCAGCACGTTGCTGCGCTCGTAGGAACCCAGCCACTTGCTAGTCTTCATGTCGCCCTTGCGGATCATGGGGCCTGCCAGCATCGCGGTATGCATCTCGTCGCCGGTGCGGTCCAGGAAGCCCGTGTTGATGAAGGCCACGCGCGCGCGGGCTTCGTTGATACAGGCTTTCAGGTTGACGCTGGTGCGGCGCTCTTCATCCATGATGCCGAGCTTGACCGTGTTGGGGGCCAGACCCAGCAGGGCTTCGACGCGACCGAACAGTTCGCTTGAGAATGCGACTTCAGCGGGGCCATGCATCTTGGGCTTGACGATGTAGACCGAGCCAGTGCGTGAATTGCCAAAGGCATGATCTTTGTCACGCTTGAGGTCGTGCAGGGCGATGGTGACGGTGACGACGGCGTCTAAGATGCCTTCGTAAATTTCGCGGCCATTCTCATCGAGGATGGCAGGGTTGGTCATCAGATGACCCACGTTGCGCAGGAACAGCAGTGAACGGCCATGCAGGGTCACGACGCCGTCCCGGGCGTCGAGCGCACCGACGCCGGCGGTGTACTTGCGGTCGTGATTCAGCGTACGTGTAAAGGTCTTGCCGTTCTTGGTCAGGCTTTCGGTCAGTGTGCCATTCAGGATGCCGAGCCAGTTGTCATAGGCGAGTACTTTGTCGTCGGCGTCGACCACGGCCACGGAGTCTTCAAGATCCAGGATGGTTGACAGCGCGGCTTCGAGGATGAGGTCGTTGACGCCAGCGGGGTCTTCGCGGCCAATGCCCTTGGCGTTGTCGATCAGGATGTCGATGTGCAGGCCGTTGTTGCGCAGCAACACGGAAGTGGGCGTGCTGGCCTGGCCTTGGTAGCCCACGAATTTGTTTTCGTCGGCCAGGCCGGTCGTGCTGCCATCCTTGAGGGTGACAACCAGTTTGCCGCCTTGTACGGCGTAGTGCGTGGCGTCAGCGTGTGTACCTGTTGCAAGGGGGGCGGACTGATCCAGGAATTTGCGCGCGAATGCGATGACGCGGGCACCGCGAATCGGGTTGTAGCTTTTGCCGTCGGCGGACACTTTGGTCGCGCCTTCTGTTTCGGCAATTGCATCGGATCCGTATAACGCGTCATAGAGCGAACCCCAGCGTGCGTTGGCGGCGTTGAGCGCGTAACGCGCGTTGAGAACGGGCACAACCAGTTGCGGGCCCGCCTGCAGCGCGAGTTCAGCATCGACATTGGTGGTGGTACTCGCGACGCTGTCCGGCACCGGGACCAGGTAACCGATCGACACGAGGAAAGCGCGGTAGGCCGCCATGTCCTGGATCGGGCCAGGGTGTGCGCTGTGCCAGGCGTCCATTTGCGTTTGGATGCGATCCCGCTCTGCTAGCAGCGCGGCGTTCTTTGGTGTCAAGTCGTGGACGATCGCATCAAATCCCTTCCAGAAGGTCACGCTGTCAACACCGGTACCGGGCAGGACTTTGTCTTCAATAAAACGATACAGAACAGTGGCGACCTGGAGACGGTTGCAAGTGGTGCGAGCAGTCATGCGGATTGACCTTGATTTGGATGGACGGTGCGGAGGTGCCGTTGCCGGTACCCTTGTATTGGGGCAAAGAACGCCATTTTACTAATTTATCGGCAGAAAATCTGTCAGCAGGCCTGCTGGCGTAGCGCAATGACGTTTTCTGGTCGCGCACGACCGTCAAGGAAAAAGGGGTCGCAAGGCATGCTCTTGCGACCCCTTGGTCTGTCCCGGCTGACTATTCGCGCGCTGAGCGCCCCAGTATGGGATATTGCGGATCGACAAAACCGTGGGTCGAGGCATAGCCCGGGGGCACCAGTGCATCGACCAGCTTTTCATCTTCGGTCGTGATCTTCACGGACAAGGCCGCCACGTAATCCTGCCACTGCGCGAGCGTGCGCGGGCCACCGATCACGCCGCTCATCAGTTTGTTGTTCAGTGCCCAGGCGATCGCGAAGTGCGTAGGGCTCAGGCCCCGCTGCTCGGCATGGGCCTTGAGCGCATTGGCGATGTTCATGGATTCGGGCCGGAACTCTGTCTGGTGCATGCGGCGATCGCCACGACCCGCCCGGCTTTGCGGATCGGGCGTCACGTCGGGCTGGTACTTGCCACTGAGTACGCCGCGAGCAAGCGGGCTGTATGCCACCACACCCAGGCCATAGTTATCGCAGGCCGGGATCAGTTCAGTTTCGATCAGGCGGGTGACGGCACTGTAGGGTGGCTGGCAGACGATCGGTTGGGGGATGCCCATGCGCCGCGCGGTCTCGACCATGCGGGCGACGCGCCAGCCTCTGAAGTTCGACACGCCGTAATAACGAATTTTGCCCTGATCGATCAGGCGCGCGAAAGTCGACAGGGTTTCCTCGATCGGGGTGGTCTCGTCGTCCTTGTGCATGTAGTACACATCAATCCAGTCCGTTCCCAGTCGTTTGAGGCTATTGTCGACCTCCTGCGTCAGCCAGCGTCTGGACAGACCGCGGTCATTGGGTTCCTTGCCGATCGGATTGGCAACTTTAGTGGCAACTACCCAGCGAGAGCGATCCGCGGCGATCAGCCGTCCAACAATGCGCTCGGATTCGCCACCCGCGTAATTGTCGGCGGTGTCGATCGCGTTGAGCCCCGCATCACGCGTCACGGCTACGATTTCCCGCGCATCGTCCTCGGTGGTCTGGTCGCCGAACATCATGGCACCCAGCCAGAGTCGGGGGACTTTCAGGCCGCTTAGGCCTAGGTTCTCGTAGTCGGGGACTGTTGTGGTCATGATGTGGGCGCCTCTTGATTCGGTGGGCTGAACTTTGCCAAATAAATGACTGGTTGTCGTGTTGTTTTTTGCATTTTCTACTCATTCAGGCGTACAACAGGGAAATTCTTTTAGCGACAACGTTCTGCTCAGGAGGTATTTCGTGACTGATCGCCGTGATTTTCTTGTCTCGACCACCGCTTTGGTCGCCGCCGCCCTGATGCCCTCGGTCGCCAGCGCACAGGCTTATCCGACCCGCGTCATCAAATACATCTGCCCATGGCCGGCGGGGGGCGCGAGTGACGTGGTGATGCGCACGCTCGCGGAAAGCGCAGCCAGAAATCTGGGCGCGACGATCATCGTTGAAAACAAGCCCGGCGCGGGCGGCATGCTGGGCGCGGCCGAGTTGGTGAATGCCAAACCGGACGGCTACACACTGGCGCAAATTCCACAGGGCGTCTTTCGCATTCCGCATATGCAAAAGGTGACCTACGACCCGCTCAAGGACTTCACCTGGATTATTTGCCTGACTGGCTATACCTTTGGTCTCGTGGTCCCGGTTGAATCACCCATTCAAAGCATCAAGGACCTGGTGGCCTTCGCCAAAGCCAATCCGGATGTGTTCACGTATGGGTCACCTGGCACGGGCACCAGTCCGCACTTGGCAGTGGAAGAGTTCGCGCAGCGTGCGGGCATCAAGCTGACTCACGTACCCTTCAAAGGTACGGCCCAGAATATCCAGGCGGTCATGGGGGGGCACGTGATGGGTACCAGCGATGCGACGGGCTGGGGTCCCCTGGTCCAGGCCGGCAAGCTCAGGTTGTTGGCCACCTATGGCAGCAAGCGCACCAAACGTTGGCCAGACACGCCGACCCTGGATGAATTGGGCTATGAAACAGTTTCAGATTCGCCCTACGGTGTGTGTGGTCCGAAGGGCATGAGTCCTGAAGTAGTCAAGATCATTCACGACGCCTTTAAAAAAACGCTCAATGATCCGGCCGTACAGGCGATCTTTGACCAGTATGATCAGCCTGCGATCTACATGGGCACTGAAGAATATACAAAGTTCGCACGCGAAAGCTTTTTTGCTGAAAAAGCGACCATTGAACGACTGGGAATGACCTACAAGGAATGAGAGACAACTACGATGAGCGATTATTTCTACGAACCAAGCAAGGGCCACGGCCTGCCGCATAATCCCCTCAAGGCGATCGTCGCACCCCGGCCGATTGGCTGGATCTCAAGCGTCGACACCGAGGGACGCGTCAATCTGGCGCCGTACAGTTTTTTCAACGCCTTTTGTGAGGTGCCGCCGATTATCGGTTTTTGCACGTCGGGAGTGCGCAAGGACAGCGTGAACAACATTGAGGCAACGGGTGAATTTGTTGCCAATCTTGTAGGCGCTGCTCTCATCGAGGAGATGAACATTACCTCGGCCGACGTCGCTCCGGGTGTCGATGAAATGGATCTGGCGAACCTGGCCAAGGCACCCTCGACGTGCGTGAAACCCCCGCGTGTGGCGAATGCGGCCGCAGCACTTGAATGCAAACTGATTCAGATTACACAACTCACTGACGCCAGTGGCAACAAAATTAACGCATGGTTGACACTCGGGGAAGTCGTGGGCGTACATATCAACCACGCCTATCTCAAGGATGGGATATTCGATACGGTTGCTGCGAGAACGGTTGGACGTTGCGGCTATCGTGGTGACTATGTCGAGGTCAAGGAAATGTTTGAACTCGTTCGGCCGAGGTAATTGAGCACCGGGAAAAATGTATTGAACGAAAGCGGCTGAAGAAAAGTGGACGCATATTTAAAATATGACGTCCGATAAAGCGCCACGCTAGTGCGCTGGGGCTGGGGCTGGCGCAGGCTGGCAGGGGAGGCAAGTTGAAATTCGTCATTGCAGTGATGTGCCAGATCGTGGTCGCCTTCTTTGCGATGGCAGCGCACGCCGAATCCTATCCGAGTCGTCCCATTCGCCTCATCGTGCCCAATGCGGCGGGGGGCGGTACCGACATGTTCGCGCGCGTAGTCGCCCAGAGACTGGGTGATGCCTTCGGACAGAACGTGATCGTCGAGAATCGTCCCGGCGCCCAGGGCAACGTCGGCACTGCACTGGGCGCCAAGGCCGCGCCGGACGGCTATACGCTCACGGTCGCGTATGTCAGTTCCTTCGCGGTCAGCCCGTTCCTGTACGCGAACCCTGGTTTTGACCCGCTCAAGGATTTTGTGCCGGTGGCGTTGGGTGTGACGCAACCCTACCTGGTCGTGACCAGTCCGGCAGCGCGGTTCAGTACCATGAAGGAACTTGCCCAGCAGGCCGGTGAAAAGCCAAACGCCATGAGTTTTGCCTCGACGTCGTCGCAAACAGAATTGATTGGCGTTTTATTTCAGATGCTGACCGATACACGGATGATGTATGTGCCGTACAAGTCGGCGACTGTTGCGGTTGTGGAACTCTCGCGTGGCGAAGTCGATGTGATGGTGGCGAGCCTGCCTTCGGCTATCCCGTTTGTTCACTCAGGCAAACTCAAGGCGATTGCGGTCACTGGCACCGACCGGGTGAGCGCGTTGCCTGATGTGCCCACCGCAAAAGAGGCAGGGTATCCGGAATTCGATGTGTCAGGCTGGTATGGAATCGTGGCGCCTACCGGGACGCCAACCGAAATTGTTCAGTTGCTTAACGCGCAGATCAATAAGATCCTTGCGATGCCGGATGTTGTGCAAACGCTGCGTGCGGCGGGCTTTGAGCCAGGAAAAAATACCGTCGAAGAGTTCGCCACGATTATTCGCGATGATTATGTACGCTGGGGAAAAGTGGTGCAGATGTCTAAAAAAATGAATCCCTGACCAAGGAAGAATCGCAATGAACACGAGCAAGCGACGCGGCCCTCTAGCACGGTTCAAAGTCCTTGACCTGACACGCCTGCGTTCCGGGCCCACGGCCGTTCGGCAGCTTGCGGACTGGGGAGCGGATGTGATCAAGATCGAAACCCCGGATGCGCTGGGGCCGGGCGACGGCTCGGGTGCCGCCCGCCTGGGGCCTGACTTTCAGAATTTGCATCGCAATAAGCGTAGCGTGACGCTGAACCTGAAGGATCCCGAAGGCATCAAGATCTTTCGGAAAATGGCCGATCAAGTCGATGTCATCATCGAAAATTTTCGCCCGGACGTCAAGCATCGCCTGGGCATCGATTACGAGACCTTGCGCAAAACGAATCCAAGGCTGGTCTATGCCAGCGTATCGGGATTTGGACAGGACGGGCCTTACGCCAAACGACCCGGCTACGATCAGATTGTTCAGGGGATGGGCGGTTTGATGGCGATCACGGGGCTGCCAGGGCAGGGTCCCGTGCGTGCAGGCATTGCGGTCGCCGATTCCGCCTCCGGTCTGTATTGCGCGCTGGGAATCCTGACAGCACTGCTTGAAAGAGAGGAATCAGGTGAGGGTCAGTGGGTAAAGACTTCGTTGCTTGAGTCGATGATCGGGATGCTTGATTTTCAGGCGGCGCGCTGGTTGATCGGTCATGAGGTTGCGGTCCAGTCGGGCAACGATCATCCGACCTCGATTCCAACGGGGGTGTTTCCAACCTCTGATGGTCACATCAATATTGCGGGTGCCGGTGCGCAAAAAATGTGGACACGGTTGTGTCAGGCGATGAATGCCGAGTACCTGCTGACGCGTGCGGAATATGAGACGGGGCCGTTGCGTTCACGCAATAGAGTGGCGTTGCATGCGGAGTTGTCTGCCATCACTGCGGGGCAGTCTACCAATGAATGGATCAGAAAATTTGAAGCGGCAAGTGTGGCCTGCGGGCCGATCTACACCATGGACGAAGTGTTTGCAGACCCCCAGACCCAGCATCTCGGGATTGCCGTGCCGCTCAGCCATCCGGAACTCGGTGACATTCAGGTGGTCGGACAACCCGTGGCGCTCTCACGCACGCCTGACGATATCCGTAGCGTGACGCCATCCCGGGGAGAGCACACTGAAGGGGTCTTGCACGATCTCGGCTACACAGACGCTCAGATTGCCGACTTGCGCACGCGCATGGTGGTCTGAGTGGGGGTCGAGCCTATGCCTAGAACAAATGGCCGCCCTTGGTGGCCTTTGTGTGCAGGTAGCCCTGATTATGAATGTTCGACGGAAAAATGTGTGGCACACGTTCGATCACTTCGACACCGTGGCGCGTGAGAGCACCAACTTTGATCGGGTTGTTTGTCATCAGTCGCACACGGGGAACACCCAGTAACTGCAGCATGCGCGCCGCTGGCAAATAGACACGTTCGTCCTCGTCAAAACCGAGTTGAAGGTTCGCATCGACCGTGTCAAAACCCGCGTCTTGCAACTGGTAGGCGCGCAACTTGTTGATCAGTCCGATGCCCCGGCCTTCCTGCGCGAGATACAGAACGATGCCGCTGCCCGCACGGGCCATTTCAGCAATCGCGCCACGCAGCTGGCTGCCGCAGTCGCAGCGCAACGAGCCCAGAAGGTCGCCTGTAAAGCACTCAGAGTGGATCCGTGTGAGTACCGGCGTGTCGGCGTCAATGTCACCCACGACGATTGCCAGGTGTTCAATACCGCCATCAGCCGGACGAAAGGCCACGACGCGGGTGTTTTCGGCATTTTCGAGCGGAACACGTGCCTCGCTGACAATGTGCAGGGCAAGTGCTGCCGTCTGTTGGTAGGACACGATATCGCCCGCGTCGACCCGCACGATGTCAGCGGGTTCGACCACAGGCTGGGCTTGGGCCACAACGGCTGCGGGAAGCAGTCTGCCGAGCTTCATCAGTGTCAGGCAGGCTTGCTCGAGTTTGGTGGCGGATGTGATCTCAAGGCCTTTATAACCAGAAGGCTGTGGGCCATCGACGCAAGGGTCGGCAAGAAACTCAGTCGTTGCCAGGTCAATACCGCCGGCGCGGGTGATCGCGCAAGCCTGCGCAGGGCTATCCGCCAGACCGAGGACACGGGCGCGCTGCCCTGTCACGACGATGTGCGGGCACTGATCGCTCGCCTGCCTCATGTCGTCGATGGCGTGTTGCGTGACGGCTTCGGCAGCCAGGACCAGGAGACGTTGAGAGCCTTCCTGGACCAAAACAGCTGCGCCACGACGCAGTTCAACGACGGCACGGTCAACTGCCCGCAGTGCATGACACTCAATGATCCGCTGTTGGACGCCTACGTCAGATTGCACAGACATTTGATAAATGCTTTAAAAAAGTTGAATAAGGTCGACGTGCGCTGCATACGGTAGTATCAAAACATGCAGCCACACTGCAGTGCAACATGTATATTATGTAACAAAGTTCAGAAGCGATTGTTCAATAACCCTACATTTTCCCTGAAAAAATTCAGCCATGCTCATCAAGCCAGATATTTTGCCTGACGCTTCCATGATGGGCGAGACTCTCAGCGGTCCGACTCCCGATGACGGTTGGACGGAATTTCTACGGGCTTTTGATCAGGAATCGTTGCCATTACCCCACGAATGGAGTGGTGTTTTCGGGCCATTGCGTTCGGCAGGCAAGGACGCAATGGTGGTGGTGGGGCAATTGGGCCAGTCCCTGGATGGGCGTATCGCCACGCCGACAGGGCATTCAAAATATATCAACGGTCCAGCCGGACTCGCACATTTGCATCGGTTGCGTGCTCTGGTGGACGCGGTCGTCGTTGGCGTAGGGACTGCGTTGGCTGATGATCCGTTGCTGACGGTACGACTGGTCGCCGGATCCCACCCGGCACGCGTGGTGATCGATCCGCGCGGAAGGCTGTCGGTCGACGCTAAGGTTTTTCTCGATGATGGGGTGCGGCGTATCGTCATCACGACACCCGGAACCCGATGCACTGTGCCAACGGGTGTCGAGGTTGTCGTGCTGCCCACCCTTAACGGACATATCGCCCCTGCCGATATTTTGTCGGCACTGTCGAGCCGTGGCATGAAACGGATACTGATCGAGGGCGGCGCAGAAACGGTGTCGAGATTTATGCGCGCGGGGTGCCTGGATCGTATCCATGTCATTGTGGCACCCGTCATCCTCGGTTCGGGCCGTGCCGGTTTTGAGCTGCCAGCGATTGACCGACTGGACGAGGCAATTCGGCCCTGTGTCCATACACATTTGCTTGAAGGCGATGTGCTCTTCGATTGCGACTTGTCTGCGATTCGTATCCCCGTTGATCTCTAGCGTGCGTGGCCGCGCAGGTCGGTCAGACTGTCAGTCTCATGCGCGGCTATCCGTTGTTTTTTGAACAACTGCGGCAAATAAATTTGCGGCGCCAGTCCAGGTCGGCAAGGTGCGCGCGACCTCGCGTGCGCCGGTTGCCAGGCGTTGTCGCTGCATCGGATTTTCAATGAGATGCCTGAGCGCCTGGGCCAGCGTCACAATGTCACCCGGTTCAGCGAGCAACCCGGCTTGTGGCGGAACCGTGTCCGGAATGGCTCCGCCCGTTGTGCCGATCACAGGCAGGCCATGGGCGATCGCCTCGGCAAACGCCATCCCGTAGCCTTCATAGCGCGAGGCCAGCACGAAGACATCGGCACCCGCGTAGAGGTCCTCGAGTTTGTCGGGTTGCAAGCTGCCGCACAGGTTGATCTTGCTGCGCAGGTGAAAGCGGTCGATGTCAGCCTGCAGTTGCCGCGCAGTGACGGGGTCACGGGTTTCATCCCCAGCAATAGCGAGTATCCAGGGTAAGTCGACCATGGTTGCCAGGGCCGCGATCAGCACATCAAACCCCTTGCGTGGCACGATAGAGCCGACCGATACCAGTCGTACCACACCATCCGTCGACCCGGTCGATGCACGTGCTGGCTGGGTTCCAGGGCAAATTACCGTGAGACGGTCGGGCGCCACACCAAAGTCCGCGCGCAGGCACTGTGCCGTGGCAGGGCTGGTGACGACGATATGGTCAGCCTGTTCGAGGGCACGATGCTCGCTGGCATGAAGCGCGCGCGATTGCTCGCCGGTCAGTCCGGACTCCATCGCCAGAGGGTGATGGACCAGCGCGATCAGTGGGTGGTCGCACTTGAGTTGAGCAGCCGACTCGGGCATGACGCCCAGCGCGAGTCCGTCCATGATGACGGGACATCCTGGCGCCATCGCCAGCAGGCTTGCATGCGCGTCGCGAAGGGTGTCGGTGCTTGGCCAGGGAAAGCCGTCTCCTGGGTTGACGAGATCGACTTGCCAGCCCAGGTGCTCTAGACCCGCGATAATGCTGCGGTCATAGCCATAGCCACCTGTCAGTGTGGCAAGGTCGCCCGGGACGACGAACGTGACCTGTTTCACCATATCGCTGCTTCGTACCAGGCGCGTGCGATGTGTGATTCACCAAGTGTCACGCGTATGGCGCTCAGTTCGCGGCCATTACGACCGAGTTGATCCTTGCGCGCCGCGTCGGCCAGGCAATCAAAAATGTACTTGGTCAAAAATTCCGTCGTGGTATTGACGCCCTTGAATTGGGGGAGTTCATCAAGGTTGCAATAGTTCAGGGGTGCCAGCGTGGCTTTCAGGATATCGAGCGCGCACCCGATATCAATCACGATGCCGTTGCTGTCGAGTTGTTCGGACATGAACGCGGCGTCGACGACAAAGGTGGCGCCATGCAGGGCCTGGGCCGGGCCGAACACTGCCCCGCGAAAAGAGTGGGCAATCATGATGTGATCGCGGACTTCGACAGTAAACATTGAAACTCCCTGGGACTGGTGTGTGCGGTAATCGGTCGCTGCGTCAATAAGTTGATGCGCCAGCGAATGAATAGTCGATCAGCTGGCACAGTATGCCGCTTGACGAATTTAGAATGGCGGGAAGGCGCGCTGGCAAATCGTTGAACGCGACGGCTGGAGCCAGCAGGGCATCCAGGCGCGGGTCGGCCAGCAGGCCAATGGCGGCTGACAGTCGCCGTGCGTGGGTCCAGCGCGGCCGGTGCGAGCGCGCGACATGACCGACCTGGCTCGAGATCAGTCGCAACTCGCGGCTGTGAAAAGCGCCGCCTAGTGGTACGGCAACTTTGCCGGCACCGTACCAGCTCAACTCAAGAATTGTCGCCTCGTCCCCAGCGAGTGCGATGGCGGTATCGAGGCCGGCAGCCGCGCCACTTGCATGCACCACAATGTCGCATTCATGCGGTGCCTGATCTGGCGTGGCAAAAGCCACACCCAGTGCCTGGGCAATAGCGGCTCGTGCCGGATTGATGTCAACGAGCGTGACCTGCGCCCCGGGCAGTTGTCCACAAAGAAATGCGACCAGCAGCCCTACGACACCTCCGCCAACAATGGCGATGCGGTCGGCAGGGCCGGGTGCCGCGTTCCAGACAGCATTGAGCGCGGTCTCCATGTTGGCCGCGAGCACCGCCCGCGCGGGAGGAATACCCTCGGGCACCAGGACGACAGAAGCTGCTTTGATATTGAATAAGGTCTGGTGAGGATAGAGGGTGAACACCATGCGGCCCAGCAAAGCCTCGGGCCCTGCTTGAATGCGCCCGACGGTCGCGTAGCCATATTTGACGGGGAAGGGGAATGCACCGCCCATGAAGGGCGCGCGCATCCGGTCAAATTCCTGGGGTGGCACGCGGTCCGAAAAAATGAGTGATTCCGTGCCTCGGCTGAGTGCACCGAAGACCGCACGCACACGAAGTTCATCTGCTGCGGGGGACTCGAGTGTTTCCTGGCGGATCTCTGCCTGGCCGCACGCTGTGTACCAGAGTGCACGCGCCAGGTCATGGGTCTGGCTAGTTGTCACGGTCGATTCCTGACGTGGGTTTATCGGGCAGATATTGGTGTCATATACTGCTCGCACCGAGCGTGAATTATAAGTGACAGAAAGGTCAGCTTCCTGGAAATCGATCGTTCCCTTCCCAAGTCTCAAACGATGACCCGCCACAGACTATTTTTCGCGACGCTTGTCCTGGTGACAATAGCCGGCATGCTGGCGATGATGGTTCGTGCGCTCGATGTCGACGGCCTGGATGCCGTCGATGTGGTGATGCTGGTGCTCTTTGGTATCACCTTGCCATGGTTGGTGGTCGGCTTCTGGAACGCCACGATTGGTTTCCTGATCATGAGTTTTTCCGCCGATCCGGTGGGGGTGGTCCTGCCGCAGGCGTGTGGCGTCGCGCCAGACGCCCCGATCACCGCTTCAACCGCGATTTTGCTGTGTATCCGAAACGAGTCTCCGCGCAGAATATTACGCAATCTTGAATTAACGCTGTCGGGACTTGCGCAAACGGGCGCAGCCGACAGGTTCCATGTCTATGTTCTCAGCGATACAAATGACGCCAGGATTGCGACCGAGGAGCAGGTCTGTTTTGCCGAGTTGGCGTCGCGCTGGGAGCAGCGCCTGGCACTGACTTATCGTTGTCGCACTGCGAACGCCGGCTACAAGGCCGGAAACATCGAGGACTTCTGCAGGCAGTGGGGTGACCTGCATGATTTTGCAATTGTGCTGGATGCAGATAGTTTCATGACCCCGCCAGCCATGTTGCGCCTGATTCGCATCATGCAGGGCAATCCGTCGATTGGCATTCTGCAGGGACTGGTGGTGGCCATGCCCTCGACGAGCGCGTTCGCGCGTATCTTCCAGTTTGGCATGCGCCTGGGGATGCGTTCCTACACGATGGGCAGTGCCTGGTGGCAGGGTGATTGCGGCCCGTACTGGGGCCACAATGCGGTCTTAAGGCTTGACGCATTTATGCAGCACTGCGAGTTGCCCACCTTGTCTGCGGACGGTTCGTCTAACTTGCACATTCTCAGCCATGACCAGGTCGAAGCTGTATTGATGCGCCGCGGTGGCTACGAGGTCAGGGTGTTGCCACGCGAAGACCAGAGCTGGGAAGAAAACCCGCCCACGATGCTTGATTTCGTCAGGCGTGACTTGCGCTGGTGCGAGGGCAACATGCAGTACCTGCGGTTATTGGGCATGCCAGGGCTCAAGCCCACGAGTCGCGTGCAATTATTATTGGCAATCATGATGTTCATTGGTTCGCCTGCCTGGGTTGGCATGCTGGTGCTTGGGACTGCGATGGTTGTGCTAGCGCCGCAGGAGGCGCACGTGATCGACCCGGTTTGGGGTCGTGTGCTTGTTGTCGTAGTACTGGTGATGATGTTCCTTCCCAAGATTGCAAGTGCAGTCGACGTGTTGGTGCGGCCCGTGCAACGTCGTCAATTCGGTGGCGGAGCACTTTTTTCGCTGAGCTTTTTTATCGAGACTGTTTTCTCAATTCTGATCTGTCCGATCATGTGGCTGTCACAAGCCATTTTTTTGTCGCAGTTGCTTTTCGGTCGCACTCAAGGATGGTCAAGCCAGACACGGGATGATCACACGGTTGGGTGGGGACAGGCGCTTGGAGTCTTTTGGCCGCACTTGCTGCTTGGGACTGTCTTGCTGGGTTCGCTGGCTGTTCGCGCACCGCTGGTCATTCCATACGCGATATTTTTCCTGGGGGGGTTCGTGATGGCGGTCCCGCTTGCAGTCGTGACCTCGTGGCCCTCGGTAGCACGGTTCTTTATTCGTGCACATATCGCAAGCCTGCCCGAAGAAATCACCCCGCCCGCCGAGTTGCGCGCGTTGCAGCTCCCGGTATTCGCGATGCGTGCGTCGTTCGCGCGACAGCGTGAGCGCTGACATGATGCACTGCATCGAAGGCTGCGCCGCATGAGTTTTTTTCGCCTCTATGGAAGGGTGCTGCAACAGTTGGGGTCTGATGCGCGGCTGGCGTGGTTGCTTGCCCTGGGCAACGTGGCGCTGGTGATGGCGCAGTTTGCAGAGCCAGTGCTGTTCGGACTGATTATCGACACGCTGACCGGAGCCGCCGCTCACGACCGCTCCGCGATCTGGGCGCGGGCGTGGCCCTATTTGATCGCCTGGATGGGTTTCGGGCTATTTACCATTCTTTGCGCAACCCTGATCGCGCTGCATGCGGATCGCCTGGCTCATCGCAGGCGCCACGTGGTCCTGAAAAACTATTTCGAACACGTCCTACAGCTTCCAGCGTCCCATCACGCCGATATGCATTCAGGACGTTTGATGAAAATCATGCTGCAGGGAACCGATGCCTTGTGGGCCCTCTGGCTAGGTTTTTTTCGAGATCACCTTGCTGCCTTCGTCGCCCTGTTCGTATTGATTCCGACGGCTATCTACATTAATTGGCGCCTGGCAATTCTGTTGATCATCCTGTGCGTAGTCTTTGTCGTGCTGACGAATTTCGTGTTGCGTAAAACGCACGTACTGCAGGCTCAGGTAGAGGGGCACCATTCCGATCTGGCCGAACACACGGCCGATGCTCTGGGCAACGTTGCACTGGTCCAGAGTTTTGCCCGCGTCGAGGATGAGGTCAGGGCGCTCGGGGCGATCAGTCAACGCCTGCTCGGGGCGCAGTTTCCGGTGCTGTCTTGGTGGGCGGTCGTCACAGTCCTGACGCGGTCGGCCACGACACTCACGATTTTATGCATTGTCTTATCGGGAATCTGGTTGTATGTCCATGACCTGATTTCGATAGGCGAGATTGTGACCTTTACGGTGTTTGCCGGACTCGTCATCAGTCGACTTGAGCAAGCGGTCAGTTTTTCAAACCGCCTGGCCATGGATGCTCCAAGGCTGCGGGATTTCTTCGAAGTCTTCGACACGGTGTCTGCCATTCACGAGCGGGCAGATGCTCAGGATCCCGGACGGCTGCGTGGTGACGTCACGTTCAACAATGTCATGTTTTCCTATGACACCGGGCATCCTGCAGTGGATGGGATCAGCTTTACGGTTCGTCCCGGCGAGACAGTCGCCCTGGTGGGTGCCTCGGGCGCGGGCAAGTCCACGGCGCTCGCGTTGCTATATCGGGCCTTTGACCCACAGTCGGGCACCATCACCATCGATGGTCGCGACATTCGTGACCTGCAGTTGACAGCGCTGCGCCGCAATATTGGCGTGGTATTCCAAGAGTCGTTGCTGTTTAATCGTTCGATTGTTGAGAATCTTCGGATCGGCGATCCCAATGCCACCGAGGAACAGATTCGCGACGCCGCAGTGCGCGCGCAGGCGCTGGACTTTATTGAACGCAATCCAGACGGCTTTGAGGCCAATATCGGCGAGCGGGGGCGCGCGTTGTCTGGTGGCGAACGTCAGCGCCTGTCGATCGCGCGAGTCATTTTGAAAAATCCGCCTATCCTGATTCTGGATGAGGCGACCAGCGCGCTCGACGGCGGTACTGAGTCCAGGCTGCTGGGGGCGCTTGATGAAGTCACAAGAAACCGAACGACGCTGGTCATCGCGCATCGACTGGCGACGATTCGCCGCGCCAAGCAGATATTGGTGTTTGACAATGGAAAAATTGTTGAGGCCGGCACTTTTTCTGAGTTGTACAGCGCAGGAGGCCATTTTACTCAGCTCGCCAAAGAGCAGTTCCTGGGTGACAGTGTGACGGCTCCAGACAATCAATCCGTGAGGAATAAATATACATGAGTGGTTTTTCGGCTGAATGGCTGGCTTTGCGTGAACCGGCGGATCATCGTGCGCGCAATGTGGTGCTGCGCGACCAGATGTCGGACTTGCTGCGCGCCACCTCGCGTCTCAATGGCGAACGGGTGCGCATACTGGATCTGGGTTGTGGGACGGGATCCAACCTGCGGGCGCTGGCAGCCTTTTTGCCACAACGTCAGCACTGGACGCTCGTAGACTATGACGCAGCACTATTAAGCCAGGCGCGCGCAACGCTCAGCGCCTGGGCTGATGTGGTGTCCTGCGATGGTGACGGACTGGCAATCGAAAAAAGTGGCAAATATATCGACATTACGTTTGCACGCCGTGACCTGGCCGCCGGTATCGAAGAGGTGCTTGCCGACCCGTGGGACTTGGTGACTGCAGCCGCATTTTTCGACCTGGTTTCGCCGGACTGGATCGCCCGGTTTTGCAATGCGTTGCAGGCACCGCTCTACACAGTGTTGACCTATGACGGTGTCGAACGTTGGATGCCACCTCATCGGGCAGACCAGATCGTGCTCGATGCCTTTCACCTGCACCAGGTGACGGACAAGGGGTTCGGTCCTGCGGCTGGACCCGCTGCGATTGCGTTGATGAACACCGCACTGACAGCACGAGGTTTTCAGTTGAGCCTCGCCCAGAGTCCCTGGAAACTTGGACATGCGACGCAAGCACTGATGAGGGCACTGTCGTCGGGTGCGGCGGCGGCCGTCGCCCAAACGGATAAAGTGTCCACAGACGTGCTCGATAGCTGGCTGGTTGCGCGCAAGGCGGCGACCTCATGCGAAATTGGTCACTGGGATTTGCTGGCGATCATGGGGAACTAGCTGCCGATGTCGTGTTTCTTTCGGGATAGCGGCACGACCAGCGGCACGAGGACCAGCAGCCAGGCAATGCGCGTCTGGTAGCGCAGGTGGGGTTTGGACAGCGCGCCTGTCGCAAAGGCGTTGATGCAAAGCCCCACGAGGACCATCACGACCAGAGCGGCGCATTGTTCGTCCCTGACAATCAGTGCGCGTATCAGCAGGCCAAGTGTCGCGAGGCAGCCGAGAATCATTGTTACCAGCTGAACTTTTGCAAGTCGCGATGCCTCGGCGGCAAGCGTGTCGTTGGCCTGCAACGCGCTCTGGAACTGCTCAAGTTCTGCAGCTGGGAAATAGTCAGCCAGTGTTTGGGCCACCGTCAGTTGCAGGTGGTCTGGATGCAAGGTGTCACCAAGTTCAACCAGGAACAACTGGCGCCAGGTGTTCCGAATGGCCGACCGGAGAACGGCGACCGGTGCGTGGCGCAAGGTTTCAAGGACGATCTCCGAGGCTTCCGGTGCCAGCCCGATGGGTCCACCCGGATGGGACCACACCGGACCGTCGCCTGCCCACATAAAGGCGTCGCTGTCGTCGGGTAGCGTGTCCTTCCAGTGGCACATGTGCCACGATGCCGCAGGACAGCGCTGCGCGAGTACCTCTGCTGCGGGCCCGTCAGTGGCAAGTCTTGCGAGCATGAAAACAGAGCCGAAGGGTGAGATCGCGACTTTCTCGAAGTAGACGATATTTGTCGCGACGAGCGCAGCGAGCGCGATCGCCAGTGGCAACAGCGCAAGCTTGAGTCGTTCGGATTTCATGACTGCGATGACGACCAGGCAGCCTGCCGCGATCACGATATGCGTGAGATGGACCCCGATAGACAGGGCCGCAATCATCACGAGCAGTACGGTGTGGGTACGGGTCAACCTGGTGCAGAATGCCAGCAGAAATAGTGTCAGGACGGTCAGGGGCGCGAAGATGTCGGGCATCAGCAGCGAGACAAACCAGGGTGTGGCGGTCAGGCCACCGAGCACCAGGCAAACCGCGATGTGGTGCAGCACGCTCGGCCGCGCAAAGGTTTTGCGTATCATCCATAGAACATAGGACACGATGACTGCCTGTGCCAGGCAAGGCAGCCATAGTGTCTCGCGCAAATGCAGGACACTCAGCCAGGGTCCGTAGACCAGTGGTTTGTCCCAGGCCTTCATCTCTGCGAGGCTCTGGAGCAGGAAAGCACTGGTATCGCTATACAGAATCGGATAACCGTTGAACAGGGCCGGCCACAACAGGATCGTCGCGCCCATCCATACGGCTAGACTTGCCCGCACTGCGGGCGTCATGAGGATTGCCTGCTGTCGGAGGCCTTGCCGCGCAGGGCCTTGATGGCCGAGTGTTTGCTCTTGCCTTCAAGACGGCGCTGCTTCGAACCATAGGTTGGCTTGGTTGCCCGACGGATTTTGGGTGGAATCGCGACGCTTTTGATCAGTGCATGCAAACGGTCAAAGGCATCCAGCCGGTTCATGTCCTGGCTGCGGTGCGACTGGGCTTTGATCACCAGGATGCCGTCGCGGCTGATGCGTCCGTCTTTCAGGGCCAGCAGCCTGATTTTCATATCGGCTGGCATGGACGAGCCCGGGATGTTGAATCGCAGATGAATGGCGCTCGATACCTTATTGACGTTCTGACCCCCCGCGCCCTGCGCACGGACGGCGGTTACCTCAACTTCGGAATCTGGGACATGGAACGCTGTGTGCATTATGGATATCGACAATACGCTTGTACACTTGATTATCGTTTATCCGTTTACCCAGTGGAGCCTATCGTGGCAAAAAGTCAGCAGAAGTCCAATAAGGAAACCAAGAAACCGAAGAAGGATACTTCGGTCCCCAAACCGCTGGCCGGTGGCGACTCGTCACGGCCCATGGCAGGCACGACGGTCTACACCAAGATCAAGGCCAAGGACAAATAAGGCGATTGACGATCCACGCTTCATGCTGCGTGGAATCGTCTTGTTATCTGTCCCGGCACGTGCTGCGGCTGATGTTCAACCGCCTGGCGCACCCTGCGTATTGACGTAAAGCGAATAGATAGAGTGTGACGAGGCCATGAACAGGCGACTGCGCGCACGGCCGCCAAAGCATAGGTTCGCGCAACGCTCGGGTAAGACGATCCTGCCGATCAGCTTGCCAGTCGGCGAAACCACCATCACGCCATCAAGCTCTTCGCTACCCATCCCCCACCCACACCAGAGATTGCCGTCGATATCGGTTCGCATGCCGTCGATTGTGCCTGCGCCCGCGTCAAGAAACACTCTGCCGTCGGCGATCTTGCGCCCGTTGTCCACCACGTCGTAGACATGAATGAGCCGGTTGGGAACACCGCGTGATTCGATGAGGTAAAGCAATTTTTCATCGGGTGAAAAACATAACCCATTGGGGCCCTTGAGCTGGTCGGTGATGCGCGTCGTCTCACCGGTCTGGCCGTCAATCCGGTAGAAGGAATGGGGCAGTTCGGGTGGAGCCTTGACGCCTTCATAGTTGCCAAGGATGCCAAAGGGCGGATCGCTGAACCAGACGGATCCATCCGATTTCACCACCAGATCGTTGGGGGCGTTGAGTTTTTTCCCCTCGAACGCATCCATCAGCACGGTGATGCTGCCATCGTACTCAGTACGCGTGACGCGGCGACCATGCTCGCACGTCACGAGGCGGCCCTGGCGGTCACGGGTATTGCCGTTGGCAAAATTCGAAGGTTTGCGAAACACGCTGACTGCACCGGTTTCTTCTTCCCACTTCAGGATCTGGTTGTTGGGGATATCGCTCCAAAGCAAATACCGGCCATCACCAAACCACACCGGGCCTTCACACCAGCGGTGACCCGTCGACAGTCGCTCGACTGAAGCCAAGGCAAGCCGGTACTGGTCAAATGACGGATCCAGCGAAATCACGCGGGGATCGGGGTATCGTTCGCTTTCTTGCCACATTGTTTGTCTCCAGGTCGTTAGTTTTATGTTTAGCGTGCCTTCTCGGGGAATGGCAGCGGCTTGTCAGCCGGTGATGGCTCATTCCCAAGACTCAGCAGCATGGCGACGGTCACGTAGGTTCCGGATACGGCCACCAGGTCGACCAACTGTCTTTCGCCCAGGATCGTCTTGGCGTGATCGAATAATGCGTCGCTGATCTCATGCTGCGTCGTCAGCGTCATGCAGACGTCGTACACCACTTCTTCGTCGGGTTGCATGTGGCGAGGCCTGATGTTGGCCTTCAGGTCGTCCGCCACGGAGGCCGGCAGGCCGGCCTTGAGTGCGATGGGATAGTGGGCGAACCACTCGACCTGCGACGTCCAGAGGCGGGCCTGAATGAGAATGGCGAACTCGTTCAGGCGCTTGGACAGTGACGTCTCAAACCGCAGGTAATCAAGCAAATGCTTGATGCGGTCGGCAAATATCGGACTGCGCAGCATGACGTTGTAGGGGCCACCCAGGCCAATGCTGGAAATTTCGAGGATTTCCCTGGCGACCTGTTGAGATTCAGGAGCCACAGTTTCCAGCGTGAGTTGGGGAAAGCGTTTTGCCCGTGCATCACCCGCGGCGGCGGGCGCGTTCGTTTTTGACATGAAAGTCTCCGTTTTCGGCAAGTATATGCCGTGGCAACACTTCAAAACAGTGGTTCAGGCTACGACCCAACACCTTGGGAACTCGGCGCGATGGGTTGCAGGGAGGCGATCGTATGTGAAGTGTTGATGACAGAGCCGGAATCGTTGCGATTTGAGAGGCAGCGTCACAGTCTTGTCATCAGTGGGACGCAATATGTGAACTGACGATCATTGTTGCGACGCTTGCTCGCACAGGGCAGCCTGGTAGACATTGCGGGAAAATGAATGAAAATCATGATTGTGACCGAGGCATGGGATCCACAGGTGAACGGTGTGGTTCGAACGCTGAAAATGACCACGCGCGAGCTAGAGAGTCTTGGGCACGAGGTCCGTGTCGTCAATCCCGACATGTTTTTCAGCTTTCCCTGCCCGACTTACCCTGAAATCCGGATTGCGCTGGCAACGCGCGCGCACTTCAGGAAAATCATTGATGGTTTTGACCCAGACGTCCTGCACATCGCAACGGAAGGTCCACTGGGTTGGGCCGCACGTGGTGTGGCGCTCGAGCGTGGCTGGCGCTTCAGCACTGGCTTTCACAGCCGCTTTCCTGAGTATTTGCATATGCGGATCAGGCTGCCGCTGAGTCTCAGCTACGCGCTCTTGCGCAAGTTTCATAACGCAGGCGTGGCCACGATGGTTCCCACGCCTGTGATGCTCAAGACCCTGGATGCACTGCAGTTTTCCAAGGGCGTGCTCTGGAGCCGAGGCGTCAACACGGATGTATTTCATGCCGACGGTGACCGCCTGCCGCGCACAGACAAGCCTGTGTTCTTGTATGTCGGTCGGCTGGCGGTCGAGAAGAGTGTTGAAGATTTCCTGTCGCTGGATCTGCCCGGTGAAAAGTGGGTGGCTGGCGAGGGCCCGAGTGCGGCGGCGTTGCGTCGTCGCTACCCTGAAGCGAGGTGGTTCGGTCTGTTGTCCGGGGACGATCTGGCGCGTATCTACCGCAGCGCGAGTGTCATGGTGTTTCCAAGTCACACCGATACGTTCGGCCTGGTCATGATCGAGTCCATGGCCTGCGGAACCCCGGTGGCGGCCTTTCCTGTCACGGGGCCGATCGATGTACTGGGCGATGGCCCAGGAGGCGTCATGCACACCGACCTCAGGCAGGCATGCCTGCAAGCGTTGAAACTCGATCGCAAACAGGTTGCTCGGTATGCACAGAAATTCAGCTGGGCAGCAGCCACCCGTCAGTTCCTGGGCGCGGTACGACCTGTTACGGATTCGCGCACGGTGTCAGCGCTGCCTCAGCCGCGACTCGCTGGCACCCGAAATGACTAAACCGGCGGTCGACGTTGGTGCCAGTCCGTTTCGCGTTGATAGGCATCCGCGACTTTGAGGATCAGGTCTTCTTCAAATGGACGGCCGACCAGCTGGAATGCCAGCGGCATGCCGATACTGGAAAATCCGGCCGGCACGCTGATAGCGGGTAGCCCCAGATAATTGATCGCGCGATTGGCGTGGGTAATGTGACCAATCGACTTGAGCACTGCCTGGGCGTCACCCGTTGTCGTGGCCTCGATCGTCGGCGTCTGCACGGTCAGGGTTGGGATGTGAATCAGGTCGCAACCAGAAAAACAGGTTTGCAGGTAGTTCTGGGTCAGGGCCGCCCGCAGGTTCAGGGCATTGATATATTCAACGGCTGAATGCAGGAATCCAGGCTCAATGCGCAGGCGGACTTGTTCGGCATAGTCCTGGGGACGCGTCTGAAGCCAGTTCGTGTGCAACGCCGCGGCTTCGCAGGTCAATACCAGCGCGGTCATTGCGTTGATCAGTTGCATGTCGGGCGTGGGTACGGCGACCAACACCGCACCGCGAGCCCGGAGAACGTCCAGGCTGGCCTGCAACGCCGCGGCAACTTCCGCGTCAAGATCGTCACGATAGTATGCGTCTGGCACACCGATACGCAGGCCGCGCAGGTCACCGTCCAGGCCCTGTTCATAGTCCTGGTTTGGGCGGGCGGTGCACCATTCGTCATCCGGGTTGGGTCGGCTGATCAGTGTCAGAAGTCGGGCGCAGTCGCGCGCACTTTGTGCCAGTGGCCCGACGCAGTCCAGCGTGTGCGAAAGTGGGAAAACGCCTGCGACGCTGACACGGCGCGCAGTGGGTTTGAGTCCGGTGACGCCGCACATGGCCGCAGGATGCCGGATCGAGCCACCGGTGTCGCTGCCCAACGAGCCAAACACCATTCGTGTCGCGACAGCAATGCCCGAGCCACTTGAAGAGCCTCCGCAGACATAAGCCGGATTCCATGGGTTGTGACCATGGCCATAGTGTCCATTGAAGCCCGTTGGACTCAACGCAAATTCACACATGTGCAGGGATCCGACATTGACCTGTCCGGCCTGATCCAGTTCGCTTAGCGCCCATGCCGTCTCGGTGGCAACGCGGCCGCGCAGGATCAGTGACCCCACGTGGCGCTCGAGTCCGGCGACGCCGAGCAGATCCTTGTGTGCGAGCGGGACACCATGCAAGGATCCACAATGTTCGCCGCGAGACCGTTGCGCGTCGAGCGCGAGAGCACGTGCCATGGCGCGTTCGCCATCAATGCGAAACACCGCATTGAACGCCTGTCCGATCGATGCCATCCGGTTCAGCGACCACGAGACCACTTCGCGTGCGCTCGCTTTTTTTTGCGCAATGATCGATGCAATACCGACCAGGTCAAGAGAGTCGAAATGGTTCATCGGAACAGGGCTCCAGGTTGCAACGCTTTAGTTTATTCCGAGATATCGCTGCAGGACGTCAGGGTTTGCCATGAGCGTGGCAGGTACGCCCTCCCACACCACCTGGCCGGTCTCGAGTATGTAGACACGGTCGGCGACTGCCATGGCGCTGTACAGGTTTTGTTCAACCAGCAAAATTCCAATGCCTTCGCTTCGGAGCGCCATCAGGATGGCTTCGACGTTTTCAACGGCGACGGGCGCGAGCCCCTCGGTTGGCTCATCCATGAGCAGGATGCGAGGACCCGTCATCAAGGCACGACCAATGGCGAGCATCTGACGTTCTCCGCCAGACAACTGATTGCCACGGTGATGCTTGCGCTCTTTGAGGCGCGGGAAGGCATCAAAGACACGCAACACTGTCCAGCCGCCCGGCAGTCCGCGATCCAGCATTTGCAGATGTTCGAGCACCGTGAGCGACGCGAACAGTCTGCGACCCTGCGGGACGTAGCCAATCCCTTTTGCCGATACCTGGTAAGACCGCAAGCCGCCCAGCACGTCACCATCCATGCGGATAGTTCCAGAGGTCACATGCGGCGAACCCAGCCCCATCACTGAGCGCACCAGGGATGTTTTTCCCATGCCATTGCGTCCGAGCAGCGCGACGATCTCGCCTTCGGCGACATGCATCGAAGCGCTGGCGAGCACTTGTGCTTCGCCATACGAGGAGCAGAGGTCGACAATCTCAAGCATGGCGGGGCTTTCCAAGATAAATTTCCTGCACTTGCGGATTGCGGCGTATTTCGTCGGGCGTTCCTTCAACCAGGACTGTGCCCTGGAACATGCAGATCACCCGGTCAACCAGGCCAAGTGCCAGGTCAATGTCATGCTCGATCAGAATGAGGGCGAGTGTGGAAGGGAGCCCCCGGATGACCTGGGCCATCACCACACGTTCGGCAGGTGACAGTCCCGCAGCGGGTTCGTCAAGCAATAAGACTCTTGGGGAACTGGTCAACGACATGGCAAGCTCGAGTTGCCGTTGTTCGCCGTACGAAATCTCCTTGACCAGCAGACTGCGCTTGGACGCCAGATGACACTTGGCGAGCGCCGAGTCGACGATCTCTTTCTCCGCACCTTGCGCGCGATCCGTGCGCCACATCGAAAATTTCGCGGGACTCAGCCCACGCGTGGCCAGCAGCAGATTGTCTTCAATCGACAGCCCAAAAAAGAGGTTGGTAATCTGGAATGTGCGCGCGATGCCGCGCTGCGCCCTGGATTCCGGAGACGCGCGCGTGATGTCGTGCCCATCAAACAGGACAGTGCCGCAAGTCGCGGGTGTCATGCCGGTGATCGCATTGAACAGGGTCGTCTTGCCCGCTCCATTGGGGCCCAGGATGGCGACGCGCTCACCCGCACGCAGGTGAAGGGTAGCGCGGTCGACCGCCTTGAGCGCGCCGAAGTGGACGCCGACGCTGTTGAGTTGCAATAAAGGTAAGGTCAAGATTTCTTGATACCCTGGAAGGTTCTTGAATAGGGAGGCTGCTTCATGAATTCCTCTGGATCATAGGTCCAGAATTGCGAGACCTCGGGGTAGGTCGCGATCGGCACGTTCCAGTATTTGCCGTCTGGTCGCTTGACCACATCGCGGATATACACGTCATAAATTGGGCTGCCATACTTATCCAGACGGACCGGTCGCCCAAGCGGTGAGGTGGTCAGTACAACCTGGCGCACGGCATCCAGGAACTTTGAACGGTCTTCGACGTTGCCATGGACGGCATTGATCGCGTCAGCCAGCCAGAGGGCCGCTGAATAATGCGCAAACCCATAGATGGAGGGGAGGTGTTTGTAGGCGGCCTCGTATTCTTTGACAAATTTTTGAGTCGCCGGCGAATCATTGCCCTCGGCAAAGTGTGCCGATGAAATAATGCCTTCGGCTTCAGCGCCCAGTGTGCGTATCACGGACTGGTCGGTGGCGTTCTGGGCGCCCAGCAGTTTGATTTTTCCCTTCAGGCCAAAGTTGCTCCACTGCTGGATAAAGCGCGAAGCGTCGGCACCTGTTTCCATTGCAAAGACGGCATCTGGCTTTTCAGATTGGATCTGGGCAAGGTACGGGCTGAAGTCCTGTGTGTTGAGTGGGTTCCAAAGTTGCGCGACGATGGTGCCACCGAGTTCAGTGAACACTTGCGCAAAGCCACCGCATTGCTCGTGGCCAAAAGTGTAGTCCTGCGAGATTGTGATGATCTTGCGCAAGCCAAGTTTTTTATAGGCATAGTCGGCAAGCGGTCGCGGCATCTGGCTGGCGGTGTAGCCTGCGACACGGATCACGTTCGGGATACGTTTTCGCTGTGTCAGGTCATCGGCCGCGATCACGGGAATAAAGTAAGGGATGCCGCTGGTTTTTGCATATTCAGCCACTGCCAGTCCGGTGTTGGCCAGCAGGTCGCCCACCAGGAAGTCAACCTTGGTCTGTTCCGTCAGTTTGCGCGCTTTTTGCAGCGCGATGTCCGGATTGGATCCGTCGTCTTCGACAAAAATCTGGACTTCACGTCCACCGGCCTTTTTGCCGACTTGTTCCCAGTAAAGGTTAAAACCTTCGACAATTTCCTTGCCGCCTGATGCCACGACACCGGTCAACGGGGCAAGCAGGCCGATCTTGATTGGGCCAGTACCTTGCGCCAGAACCTTGTTGAAGGAGCCGTGTACGGCCAGGCCGCTGAGTGCTGCACTTGAAGTTAGGAAGGTGCGACGATCCATCATGCTCTCCAGAGAGTGGTTAGGTGCTGACTTAAATCTAGTAGATACAAAAAGTGACGATTAGTTCTGATGACAGGTATTGATTAGTGTTTACGCACGCGCCGCAGGGACTTCAGTTTCCCGACGATACCTTCCGGCGCGAAGATCATGGTCAGGACGAATAAGAGACCGAGCACCATGGACCATCGTTCGGTAAATGAACTGACGACGTTTTCAAGAATGAGGATGACCGCGGCACCGACGACCCCGCCAAACAGTGTACCGACGCCGCCGATGATCGCCATCAGCAAACCCTTGACGGATTGTCCAAGCGCGACGCTGGAGGGACTCACGAAGCTATTGAACAAGGCATACAACACGCCGGCGATACCCGCCATCAGACCGGAAAACATGAAGCCGACCACCAGGTGACGTGTGGTGCTGTAGCCAAGACTCTTCATCCTGGACTCGCTCTCGCGGATCCCCTTGAGACTCAGGCCAAAGGGTGAGTTGACGAACCTCCACATGGCAAAGGTGGCCGCGAGCCCGACTGCGAGCACGAAATAGTAGAAACGCGACGGATCCAGCAGCCAGTCCGGACGAACGGTTCCACGCAGGCCGTTCTCGCCCCCTGTCACGGAGGTCCAGCGCTGGCACACGCCCCAGATCACCATCCCCAGGGCGAGGGTGAGCAAAAGGAAATACACCCCCGATGTGCGTACGGCCAGCAATGCGAAGGCCGCTGATACACACACGGCTGTCGCGATGCCCAGCACCATGCCTATCCATGGGTTGCCGCCGGCGGTTGTCACGTAATACATCACCACGTAGGTGGCGACGCCAAAAATCGCTCCGTGGCACAGTGGCGTGCGTCCAGCATAGCCGGCAAGAATATCAATCGACATTGCCAGCAGGGCGTAAATCAAGGTCAACGTGGCCAGGCTGGTCTGGTACCCCGACAGCGCGAGCGGGACGATGACGAGCAGCACCACCACCAGTGACGTCCATAAAGTTTTTGGAGCCAGGATCATGTGGCGAGCCTTTTAGGTGGGACGGCCGAACAGGCCGGTCGGTCGAAACGCGAGGAGCAGTGCCATCGGACCAAAAATGACGAAGTAAGAGAGCTCGGGAAACCAGACTTGACCGAACGTAGACAGCATGGCCACGGCCAGACTGCCCAAAGCGGCCCCGACCAGGCTGCCACGCCCGCCTATGATCACCACGGCCAGGCTGTAAACCAGTATTTCAGAATCTGCGGTGGGGTAGAGCGACAGGAATGCCCCGCCGAGCGCACCCGCGATTCCTGCCAGCGCCATGCCGAGCATGAATGTGATGATGAACACCTTGCGGATATTGATACCCATCGCCTCGACGGTCTCGGCATCGTCGACGCCCGCCCGTATCAGCGCGCCCAGTCGTGTCCGGTTCATCAGCAACCAGAGTAGAACCAGGATGATGATCCCGACGAGCAGCACGAACAGGCGGTAGCGCGGATAGGACATACCAAAAAATTCAAACGGACCTTTCAGTATGGCGGGTATCGGCACCGTGAAGGTGTCTCCGCCGAAAATGACGAGCGCCGCGTCGTCAAGCATGAGTGCCAGACCCAGGGTCATCAATACCTGGCGCAATTCGACACCGCGGGCAAAGCGTAACAAAGACTGTTCCACCAGGCCAAGCAAGGCCACCGCACCGGCGCCACTGAGAACCCCAAGGACAAAACTGTCGAACGCGGTTGCCATCGCATAGGCTACATAACCGCCCATCAGGTACATCGCACCGTGCGCCAGGTTGACGATCCGCATCAAGCCGAAAATCAGCGTGAAGCCGCTGGCGACCAGAAATAGAAGTGACGCGAAGGTCAACCCGTTGAGGATCTGGAATGCGGTGAACGACATCAGGCACCCGCCTTGTCAACCGCGTCTGTCAACGCGATGCGGGTCTGTTCGGCGCGGGTCCAGTCGAGGATTTTTTCCCCGGTCCAGAACACCACATCCTCGCAACTGCTGAGGTGCTCGATGACCTTCTTGAACCATTTGAGCCGGTGCGGTGCGCCCATGATGTAGGGATGCACGACCAGTGCCATGACGCGCGCCGAGTCTCGCGCGTCGTGATGCAGTTGTTCAAACTGATCAATGGCCCGGTCGTAATATTCGCGCCCGCTGTGATGCTGGATCAGCATCATCGCGACGTCGTTGCATTCCTGCGTGTAGGGGATGTTCAGAATACTTTGACCGCTGCGCGTCTTGAGCGCGACCGGCTGGTCATCCAGGACCCAGTCGCAAACATAGTCAAAGCCGGCCTCTTGCAAAAGATCCGGGGTGTCCCATGTTTCAGTCAGGCCGGGCCCCAGCCATCCACGGGGTGCCCGTCCGGTGAAGGACTGGATGGCCTCGCTGGTCATGCGGATTGCCTGGGCTTCATCCTCAACCTTCTGCATGTTCTTCTGAATGAAGCCATGCCCCAGGAACTCCCAGTTCCGGTCCAGTGCGGCCTGCGCGATCTGAGGGTATGTGGTCAGGCACGAGCCATTGACCGCCAGCACGCCTGGGATGTTGAACTGATCGAAAACTTCCAGGAGTCTCCAGAAACCGACACGATTTCCGTACTCATGCCAGGCCCAGTTCGGGATGTCGGGCGATGGCGAGCCACCCGCCGGGGGTGTCAGCACCGTGCGTGGCATGGGTTGGTCAATATCCCATTCCTCGACGTTGACGATGACCCAGACTGCCAGGCGCGCACCACCCGGCAAGATCAGCCTGGCCCGGCTCGGAATGGGCGAATACGTCAGTCGTTCGTGTGGGCGCATCAATGGTGCCCTCAGACCTTGGCCAAGTTGTACCAGTCAAGGATTTGCTCACCGTTCCAGTGCAGCACCCCGCTATGTTTGTTGATGTGTTCGTAGACCTTTTCAAGGTAGCCAATTCGGAATGGCTGCCCGCTGATGTAGGGATGCAGCGCGATGGCCATGATTTTCGGGCGTTCAGCAGATTCCAGGTAATAGCGGTCAAAGGTGTCGATGCACTTCTGCGTCCAGTAGGCAGCCTCATGATGCTGCACGATCATCATCGGGATGTCATTGTTTTCAACTGTGTAGGGCAGGGTGACCAGAGGGCCGTGGGTGGTTTGGATTTCCGTGGGTTCATCATCGTACGGAAAGTCGCCGATATATTTCACTCCGGCGGCCGCCAGCAGGTCGGGGGTTTCAAAAGTCTGCGTGAGGCCGGGTCCGAGCCAGCCTACCGGACGCTTGCCCGTGAATCGCTCAAGCGTGTCCATCGATTTCTCGATCATTGCCTTCTGGTCTTCGACCTTGTGGATGGGCATTTGTTCATAGGCATGCGCCATGAACTCCCAGCCTGCTTCCAGGCAGGACTGCGCGACACGCGGGTAGTCAACGGTCACCCGGGCATTGATTGACAGGGTCGGCTTGATCCCCATCGCATCGTAGAGTTTCTTGAACCGCCAGAATCCTACCCGCATCCCGTACTCGTGCCACGCCCAGTTTGGCACGTCCGGCAGCAGCGAGGCGCCGGTTGGTGGGGAAAGCACCTGGCGAGCCATCGGACGACCGATGTCCCACACTTCCAGGTTGACGATGGTCCAGACGATCATTTTTGCATTGCCGGGCAGCTTGAGCACCGGGCGATCAACGATGGCTGAGTAGGTGGCACGTTCGCCTGGGGTCATGGCCATGCTTTAACTCCTTTTTGCGTTCGTTAGTTCAACATAAGGGGAACACAACTCAGGCAGTTGCATGAGTTGCGCGGAGGTCATCACAAAACCGAAGGCCGTGCGGATACAAAGCAGAGCGGCATCATGCAACGCTGGCTGATCCATCGTGTTGACGCAATCGCTGGGAACAATGACCGCATAGTCCATGGAACACGCGGCGGTAACCGTTGAGAGTACGCAGCTGTTCGTATTGACGCCCGTGATGATCAGCGTATTGATTCCGTGCGATCGCAGCAACAGCTCGAGGTCGGTGGCCACGAAGCAGTTGTAGCGCTTCTTGGTGTCGATGACCCAGTCCAGTTTTTCTTCCAGTAACCCTGGCATGATCTGACCACCCGGCATGCCAATGATGTTGTGACGCAGCACGTTCTTGCGAGGATTGTTCGGGTCTTCAGCGCGTGTGCGCCAGAACGCGTTGCTGCGGATTTCGTCGGCGTCCCGGTATTGCGTGACCAGATGGATGACGGGGATGGATTGTGCGCGCGCCCAGTCCATCAGGACCTGGTTGGCCTGGACCACCTGTGCGGCGACCTCCGGTGCTGCGGGCATGGTGGCCACGGCCATGTCCAGATGTCCACGGTGCAGGTCAATGGCAACGATGGCAGCACGTACAGTGTCAACGCCAAGAAACATGTGATTTCCCGCCTTTCGGTCAAAGCAGAGGATGGTTAGATAGCTTGAGCAGTTTGCGCTGGTCGATGCCGAACCGGTCGGCCAGCCAGTCGGCAAGTATTTCCTGGCCTATGGTTGGATTGTCGTGCTGACAGTGCTCGGCGCCCGTTTCTTCTGCCTGCAGCAATCGCAAGGTGCAGTCCACACCCTTTGAAATCCCGTAGTCGTAGACCTTCTGCGCTTGCGATACGGTCAGTACATCGTGGCCGCCGTGCATGACCAGGTAGGGACACTTCATGTTTTCCAGATGGCCGTCGAGCGTGAACGAACGGGCCTTTTCCATGGAAGACTTCATGCTGTCGCAGCCGAACACCCACTTGATGTGGGTGGCCAGACCGTGGTCTTCGGCAGCGTTGCCCCACATGTCGGTAATGGCAAATACTGCTCCATGTGAAATACATGCGGCCAGACGGTGCTCATAGCAGCCTGCGCGAGCGGCGTAATAGCCGCCCAGGCTCGAGCCGCACACTGCAATGCGGTCAATGTCGACGTCGGCGCGCGTTTCCAGATAGTCGATGCAGTAGCCGATCGGGACCTCGGTGTCGGGCCGATTGGTCAGGTGCTGGCGACGCAGGGCACCACCCTGGCCTGGCCCGTCGATCATCAGCACTGAGATGCCGCGTTGCAGGCAACCATGCGCCTGCATAAACCACATTTCATCCTTGATCGAGTCGAGCCCGCCCATGCAGATCAGCACGGGAAGCTTTTCGATCGGGAAGGGCGCGCGAACAAAATATGCCGGCAAAGTCGCCCCGTTCTCGTACGGGATTTCCAGAATCTCTCCGGGCGGATTCAGATGGCGCAGATAGCCGTGACTGGAGGCTTCCATTTTCGTGAATGTGGCGAGTCGGCGTGGGTCGTCAGGCAAAAGGAAGAATTCGGCTTGCCGGAAGTAGTCTGCTGCTCGCATGAAGCAGTTCATGGCGGTGCGGATATGGCCTGTCGCTTCAGCGGTCGTGGCACGCTGAAAATTGCGCTCGGCGATACGATCCCATTCGACGTGCCAGCTTTCTTCGCTGGTGGGGTCGATGCGCGACGCAGCCTGAAAAATTTCGCTGACCGCACCGCCACCCTCTTGCGACTCACCTAAGCCGCGGCGGAACTGATAGGAAAACCATGGGGAATGCGGCCAATGGTGCCAGCCGAAGGGCTCGTAATGCGCGGCAAGGTTTTCCGTGATCCGTTCAATTGCGTTGTCCTCGTCGCCCGAGTGCGAGCGGATCCCTTCTGCTGCCATTGCAATAACCCCACCGAGAAGTTGAACTGACCAATATAGAGACGCGTGGTGCCGCAAGTTGTTCCAATGCAGTGTACGGACAGCAATATTTTTCTGTCAACAAAAAATGTATCCAAAATCGTTCGTGTTTGGTGGAAAATGGCAATGTGGATAACTAAATGCTTTGCTTTGTATACAATTTTCACAAAGATAATGGCTTAGGTAGCGATAAACAACATGACAGGTCACGCTGAACACGGCACCAGCAACATGGTCCAACCCACTACCAGCCTAACGGCGGTTGGTCGGGGGGGGCGCAAGTCACGTTCGTCAGAATCGACACCTGTCACGCTCGCGCAGGCGGTGACGGATCGGTTGCGCACCGAGATCATGGAAGGCCGCTTTGCGTCGAACGAGAAGTTGCAGGAAATGTCGCTCTGCAAGCTGCTGGATGTATCGCGCACACCCGTGCGTGCGGCGCTTCATAGTCTGGCCGCGGAAGGGTTGCTGGACTATGCACCGAATCGTGGCTACCGCGTTTGCAGTCTGGATCCAGACCGACTCATTTCGATTTTTAATATTCGCGCCGCGCTCGAAGGGCTGGCCGCGCGCGAGGCAGCCGAGCGCGGAATGGACGATACGGCGTTGGCTGAATTTCGAGTCGCGCTTGTGCAGGGTGACCGCATCATGCGCGTCGGACATCTGCGTGACGTGGACCGAACGGTGTTTGGCGAGGTCAACGCGAAAATCCACGAGGCGATCTTGCGCGCGGCCGACAACCGAATGCTCAAGGACATGATCCGCATGTGTCACAACATGCCCATTTTTTCAGACCGCAATGTGTTGTGGAATGATTACGACTGGGTGCGTCGCAGCCACGATGATCACCATCGAATTTTCGATGCGATCGCGTCCCGCGACGCTGCGCGGGCTGAGCAACTCATGCGTGAGCATGTCAACACCGTCAAATTGCAGATGAAGCTGCAACTGGGGAAGGTCACCACAATGACCCCCGCCTGAGCTCATGCGCCCAGGAAATAACGATATTACTTATATCGAAATAAGAATTCCGTTGTTCGTTCCCGCCAGATCCCCCTATACGATTGAGTCTGTCGCACTTGCCGTTTCCGGTTGTGGTGCGTTCTGGATGGGCGAACAATATGCGTGCAAAAAACCTCGTTGAACAGCTCTGCCGCGCAGCAGCGGTCGGCTGCATGCTTTACGCCATGACACTGGTCGGGCAAACCGCGCGCGCCACCGAGTCGGCTTCGCATATCACCTCGACTGACTTTGTCAGCAGCCAGACGATTTGCGTCGCTGACCAGGGCCGCTGAGCCGGCTTTTACTCGAGCCAAATTAATTGTCAGGAAATGATCGTATGACTGGCACGACCAGGGAATTGTGGCGTGTGCCCGAAGCGTCTGTGGACGCATCGTGCATCGGTGAGCGTGCGGCCGAACTGGTTGAACGCCTGCAGGCCATTGTGGCCGAATTCAGAGATGTGCGTTTTGCCAGCAGCATGGCCGCTGAGGACATGGTGGTGATAGACGCCATCGTGACGGCTCGGCTGGGGATTACTATTTTTACGCTCGATACGGGGCGGCTACACGACGAAACCGTGCAGATGACCGCCCGGACAGAAGCACATTATGGTGTCGATATACACAGGGTTCGCCCGCAATCGCAGGATGTTGCGTCGTTCGTCGACCAGTATGGAGTGAACGGCTTTTATGACAGCGAACTGGCAAAAAAAGCCTGCTGCCATGTGCGTAAAGTCGTGCCCCTCAATCAGGCACTGCACGGAGCCGACGCCTGGCTGACCGGCCAGCGACGCCAGCAAGCGGTGACCCGCACGGAACTTGATTTGCGCGAGCATGACAGTGAACGAGGGATGACTAAGTTCAACCCGATCCATGACTGGACAGATGCGCAAGTGTGGGCCTACCTGCAGCACAGACAAGTGCCGATTCACCCTCTCCACGATCGGGGCTATCCCAGTATCGGTTGTGAGCCATGCACGCGTGCCATTCGCGCAGATGAAGAGATCAGGGCCGGAAGGTGGTGGTGGTTGCAACAGGAAAACAAAGAGTGCGGTCTGCACATTAAGTGAAGCGATGATGGAACAACAGATGCTAGAAGTCCAGATGACAGAAGCGCCGGCCGCCTTGCACCCGCCCCGCTTGCAAAACGATTACCTTGACTGGCTTGAAGCCGAGTCGATCTACATCATCCGTGAGGTTGTCGCGCAGTGCGCCAAGCCGGCAATGCTATTTTCTGGCGGCAAGGACTCGATCGTGATGTTGCACCTGGCGCGCAAGGCCTTTCGTTTTGGCTTGCGTCCGATCCGCTTGCCGTTTCCGCTGGTGCACATCGATACGGGTCACAACTATCCCGAGGTCATCGCTTTTCGAGACGACTTGGTTGCCCGCACGGGGCATCAACTGGTGGTGGGCCATCTTGAAGATTCCATTCGCAAAGGAACGGTGCGCTTGCGCAAGGCGACCGATTCACGCAATGCTGCGCAGGCCACCACACTGCTTGAAACCATCGCGGATCATGGCTTTGACGCGCTGATGGGGGGCGCGCGTCGTGATGAAGAAAAAGCGCGTGCGAAAGAGCGCATTTTTTCCTTTCGTGACGAATTCGGACAATGGGATCCCAAGGCACAGCGTCCTGAACTCTGGCACCTTTACAACGCACGTATTTCACCCGGCGAGCACATGCGCGTGTTCCCGATTTCGAACTGGACAGAACTGGACATCTGGCAGTACATCTCGCGCGAAAATCTGGACTTGCCAAGTATCTATTACGCGCACCGACGCGAGATCGTGCGTAAAAACGGATTGCTGGTGCCGGTGACGGACATCACGCCAAAAGGCGCCAACGACGTCAGTGAAACCGTCAGCGTGCGATTTCGTACGGTGGGTGACATCAGTTGCACTTGCCCGGTATTGAGTACCGCGTCGACCCCGGACGAGATCGTCGCCGAGACGGCAGTATCGCAAATCACCGAGCGGGGGGCCACACGCATGGATGACCAAACAAGCGAGGCTTCGATGGAGCGCCGCAAGAAAGAAGGATATTTCTGATGAAGCAGGGCGTTGTGCGGTTCATGACTGCTGGAAGCGTTGACGATGGCAAAAGCACCCTGATCGGACGTCTGTTGTATGACACCAAGGCGATCCTCGCAGACCAGTTGCTTGCGCTGTCCAAAGCCAGGCACGCCCGCGTCAAGGCCACCGACGCGGATGTTGATCTGGCGTTGCTGACTGACGGTCTGGAGGCCGAGCGCGAGCAGGGCATCACCATCGACGTAGCCTATCGATACTTTGTGACGGCCAAGCGTAAATTTATCGTGGCCGATGCGCCTGGACATGAACAGTACACACGAAATCTAGTGACGGGTGCCTCACAATCCGACGTCGCGGTGATCCTGGTAGATGCCACGCGCGTGGATTATTCGACGCAGCCTGCTGGCCTGCTCGCGCAGACCAAGCGTCATGCGGCGATTATCAGGATGCTGGGCGTGCGACACGTGGTCGTTGCTGTGAACAAGATGGATCTGCTCGATTTTGACAAGGACGCGTTCGACGCGATCAAGATCGCGATCGAGGCATTGGCTGGCAAGATTGGTCTGACGTCGCCGCACTTGATACCTGTTTGCGCGCTGCGCGGAGATAACGTGGTCGACAAAAGTGCGTCGACGCCCTGGTACGACGGGCCAAGCCTGCTGCAATGGCTGGAAGACCTGGACATCACCGCAGTCCGGAAGATGGACGCCTTGCGCGTTCCGGTTCAGTATGTGGCGCGCCAGGACGGTAGCGCATCCGATGACTTCCGCGGCTACCTCGGTCGCGTCGAGTCGGGCAGTCTGCGCAAAGGCCAGTGCGTGACGATATTGCCGTCTGGCATACAGACCACAGTCGCTGAAATACACATTTCCAATGGTGATCAGGAATTTGCCGCTGAAGACGGGGAAGATTTTGCCTCGGCTGGACAACCTGTCGTGGTTCGGCTCACCGACGACGTGGATGTCTGCAGGGGAGACCTGATCGTGGCGACCACGGAGCACGTTCAGGCACCTGCATGCCTGGCCAGGAACCTGGCGGCAGATATCTGCTGGCTTGACACTGAACCGATGTCACTGTCGCGCAAGTATTTGCTGCAACACACGACCAACACCGTATTTGCGAAAGTAAAAGGCATCCGCCAAGTGCTCGATGTGCATACCTTGCTACAGGGTGCAGGCGCGCAGGCTATCCAGACCAACGACATCGGCTTAATTGATCTCGTGTTGCAAAGGCCGATCGTTGCAGACCTGTTTGATGAGTCAGTCGGCACCGGTGCGTTTGTGTTGATTGACGACGCGACCAAGCGTACCGTGGCGGCAGGCATGATTCGCCACGCCAGTATTTAGGCGTTTACAACCAGACGTCATATCGTTCCAATCGACGGCTGAATATACAAACGACTGATTGTTCGTTTACAGGCAGATGCTTCCACTTTAGATTGATCAAATGGTCAATCAAAAGGAAGCATCATGCAAAGCAAGATAACATTTAAGTTCGTTGCCGCGGTTGGACTGGCGCTGGGGCTGGGGTTCAGTGGTGTGGCACAGTCCGCGTCCTCCCTGTTAAATGTTTCGTACGACCCGACGCGCGAGTTGTATCAGGATTACAACAAGGCTTTCAGCGCGCACTGGAAAAAAACAACTGGTGAAGAGGTAGGTATCAAGCAGTCGCATGGCGGTTCCGGCAAGCAGGCTCGGTCCGTGCTGGACGGACTGCAGGCTGATGTCCTGACGTTGGCGCTTGCCTACGACATTGATGTGCTGCAGCAAAGCGGGCTGGTGGCAAAAGACTGGCAAACGCGTTTACCCAATAATGCCTCACCCTATACCTCCACGATCGTCTTTCTTGTGCGTCGTGGCAATCCAAAGAACATCCACGACTGGAATGACTTGATCAGGCCCGGGATTGATATTGTGACCCCCAACCCCAAGACCTCGGGCGGTGCGCGCTGGAACTATCTGGCCGCGTGGGCCTACGCACTGACACAGCCGGGTGGCAACGACACCACTGCGCAGGCGTTTGTAAAAGCCCTGTACAGCAACGTCTTGGTGCTTGATTCCGGTGCCCGAGGCGCCACCACTTCCTTTGCCGAGCGGCGCATTGGTGACGTGCTGATTGCCTGGGAAAACGAAGCCTACCTGGCGGTCAAAGAACTCGGCCCCGGAAAGTTTGAAATTGTCACGCCGTCCGTGTCGATACTGGCCGAGCCTCCCGTGACTGTGGTGGATCGGGTCGCTGACAAAAACGGGACTCGCAAAATTGCCACAGCCTATCTGGAATACTTGTACTCGCCAGAAGGCCAGGAAATTGCCGCAAAAAACTACTATCGTCCGCGTGATGCTGCCATTGCAGCGCGCTTCGCTGGTCAGTTTGCTGATGTCAAATTGGTGACGATTGATGACGTGTTCGGCGGATGGAGTGCGGCGCAGAAAAAACACTTCAGTGATGGAGGTATTTTTGACGAGATTATTGTCAAGTGATGGTCTGCTGCCATGGTGCCAGCGATCCGTCAGTCCCAGCCTGATAGTGGCCCCCGAACGGTGTCAGGATATTTGCCGACAAGACAGCTGTGCCGGGATCGGGAATATGAAAATGCGTGAAGCCTACCCGGCGCAGCAGGAAAACGACTTCCTGGTTAATGTCGCCCAGCGCATGCAACTCGCCTGCGTAGCCTGCCTCGCGCAAACGCGCGGCGACGGAATAGGAACGACCATCGGTGAACTTGCCAAACTTGATGCCAATTGCGCAACGATCCACTGACTCTGCAGCAATGCCTCGAATGGTCTGGCCTAGCGTAAGAGCCTTGTCATTGGACAAAAAGGTTTCCGGCTCCAGGACCAGGTCCAGACTGACAGGGCCTGCTGTGCGGTGACCTTGGTGGTCAAAAATGATGGTGCCAGGAATGGCTGGCAGCAAGTTTTCGTCTTTGATCGGGGCGTTCATGTTCTACCTTTAATCTTCGTATCCTGGACGCTGCTCAGGCCGAAGCCGTTGCATCAGCATCAGCATCGCTTGGTTGCGTGGGTGTCTTGCGTATGGTGTCGGCCGCAGCGGCAAAGACGGCCTTTCCAAGACGGGCTACGGCTTGGCGAAACGTCTCGCCGGACAGGCGTTGCTCGAGGTAAGTTTCGACGACTTCCTCGACGGCGTCGGCGATTTCATCCTCAGCAAATGCGCGTCCGATAATCGTGCCCAGGGCTGCAGGTGCGCCGTGACCGGAGTGACCGCCGAGCAGCAGTTGATAGAAAGCCAGACCGTCCTTGTCGACGCCCAAAATCCCGATGTGTCCAGTGTGATGGTGGCCGCAGCTATTCATGCAGCCAGAAATACGCAAGTCCAGCGGCCCAATATTTTCCTGGGCGTCGAGGGAATCAAAGCGTCGCGCGATATCCTCGGCAACCGGGATGGAACGGGCGTTGGCGAGTGCGCAGAAGTCGCCACCTGGACAGGCGACCATCCCGCCGATCAGTCCGCCCACGGCGTGGTGCAGGTTCAAGGCGCGCAAGGCTTCGAAGAGCGCAGGCAGATTATGTTCGGGTACCGCAGGCAGTACAAAATCCTGGGTATGACTGACGCGGATAAAACCCTGACTAAAGCGGTCGGCGATGTCTGCGATGGCGTCCATTTCATCACTGGTGACGTCTCCGGGCGCGCGGCTCTTGTCCTTGAGGGGGATCAACACCGCCGCGTAACCGGCTTGACGGTGAGGCAGACGGTTTCTCGTCAGCCATCGTTGCCACGTGTGTTGATCGGCACCCGTAAAGGTGACGTCTTTTTCAACCAAAGCGGCGCCGCGTGTCCAGTCTGGTTCGACAAAGGCCTGCGTGACGCGACTGAGTTCAGCATGCGTCAGTTTATGCACGCCATGACGCAAATGTTCCCATTCGGCCTCGACCATCTCCCTGAACGCGTCGATGCCGACTGCGCGCACCAGAATCTTGATGCGTGCCTTGGTCAGGTTGTCCCGGCGTCCGAGTTCGTTGTAGACGCGCATGACGGCATGCGTGTAGGTCAACAGGTCCTGCCACTCCAGTCGTTCGCGTAGTACGGGCCCGAGGATCGGCGTGCGACCCATGCCCCCACCGACGCGCACGCGAAAGGCTGCATTGGGGGTCGCCTCGATGACCTCGAACGCCATGTCGTGCAATTGAACCAGCGCGCGATCTTCAGGCGTGCCGGTGACCGCGACTTTGAATTTGCGAGGCAAAAAGCAAAGTTCAGGATGGAAAGTGCTCCATTGACGCAGTAATTCGGCGTAGGGGCGTGGATCAAGGATCTCGTCGGGGGCGATCCCTGCCAGAGCGTCGCTGGTGATGTTACGCAGGCAGTTGCCGCTGGACTGGATGCCGTGCAGTCCGACTTCGGCCAGGTCGGCCAGTGCGCGTGGACTGTCGTCCAGCGAAATCCAGTTCAGCTGCATGTTCTGTCGCGTCGTCAGGTGGCCATAGCCCCGGTCATAGCGGCGTGCCACGTCGCCCAGTGCGCGCAACTGATCGCTATTGAGCATGCCGTAGGCAATGGCGATGCGCAGCATGGGCGCATAGCGCTGGATGTACAGCCCGTTCTGCAGCCGTAGGGGTTTGAGGTGGTCGTCGCTCAATTCGCCCTTCTGGTTGCGCTGGATCTGTCCGGCGAGTTGAGCTGCCCGTTCTTTCAGTCGGGCAGTATCAAAGATGTTGGGTTGGTACATATATAGTTTGCCTAGCTTGTTTCTGAAGGTAGAAGGCTAGGGCGATCGCTTCAAAACGTCAAACAACCATTTCGTCTTTGCTTATAGCAATATTGTAGAGTTGACGGGTTTCTATATATTGAAAAGCCGCAAATGGTTGGGTGGTGTCAAGTTGTTTAGCCCGCCGGCGAAGGTGAGCGCGTTAAAACATACTGGGCGCTTTAAAACGGCAAATCGGGTTGAAGCCCCTTCATCGCGCCTGCATCGGTCGTGATTGGCGTCAACGCGCCGGCGCGTACCCCAAGCAGCCGGATTCTCTGTGTCAAAGGGACCCTCTTGAGGCACTCTTGGGCCGCCTGCCGAATGTGTGTGCCGTCAGAAATTTCAATCGGCAAGGTCATGTCTCGGGTGATGACCTGGAAATCCGCGTATTTGAGCTTGATGCCTATGGTTCGGGTTGCATACCCTTTGCGTTGCAGATCGTCGGCCAGTCGCATGCACAGGTTAGTGAATATTTCCGACAGGGCGGCGCGATCGTGCCTGACGTGCAGGTCGCGTTCAAAGGTTGTTTCACGGCTGATTGATTTTGGTTCGGACTCTGTCACCACCGGGCGCGTATCGATACCGTGTGCAGCCTGTCGCAGCCAGGTTCCCGTGGCGCGGCCAAAGTGGCTGATGAGTAACGCCGCTGGCGCAGCTGCCAACTCGCCGATTGTATGAATATCGAGTTTCGCCAGCTTTTCGTTGGCTTTTGGACCGATGCCGTTGATCTTTTTTGCCGGCAATGGCCAGATGCGGGTGGCTAGCTCTTGAATGTCAAGCACGGTCAGGCCGTTGGGCTTGTCCAGGTCTGAGCAAATCTTGGACAACAATTTGTTGGGTGTCACGCCAATTGAGCAAGACAGCCCCGTGGCATCGCTTACGGCCTGCTTGATGCGTTGCGCCAACGCTTTGGTTTCTTCTTCAAGGTCGGTCAGGTCGATGTAAATTTCATCGATTCCCCTGTCTTCAATATTTGGTGTAATGGCGGCGACGGCCGACTTGAAGAGCCTGGAGTAGTGGCGATAGGCCTCGAAGTTCGCAGGCAACAAAATCGCGTCGGGCGCGAGCATTGCCGACTTCATGAGGCCCATTCCTGAGAAAACCCCCAGCGCCCGGGCCTCGTAGGTGGAGGTGGTGACCACGCCGCGCCCAGCGTAGTCCTTGAGCCGGGTGAAACGCACGACACCGTCGGGCCCGAGTATCGACTGCGAGGCGTTGCGACCACCGACGACGACGGGCTGCCCGCGTAGCTGGGGGTAGCTCAGTAACTCGACGGATGCGAAGAAGGCATCCATGTCCAGATGGGCGATGCGACGGGCGCGGTTCATGCGTGCAGTTTATTTGAATCGGGCCTCGCCCGTGCGTGTGGCGCCAGAGAGCCTAAAATGCTGTTTTTCGTACTCAGACCAACCATGACATCCTCTGCCAACACCCCCACGATCGACAACCTGCATATTGCAGCCTTTCATGCCATGCCTACTCCAGAGGTCGTGCAGACTCAACTGCCCCTCAGCGCCGGGGCTGCAGCCACGATCACGCAAGGCCGCGCGGCACTTATCAGGATACTGCGCGGTGAAGATCTCAGGCATTTCATCGTGGTCGGACCCTGCTCGATCCACGACCCCGTGGCGGGGCTGGACTATGCGCGACGACTCAAGGCGCTGGCCGACGAGGTCTCTGATGCGTTGCTGATCATCATGCGTGTGTATTTTGAAAAGCCCCGAACGACGGTTGGCTGGAAGGGGTACATCAATGACCCGGACATGGATGATTCCTTTCGAATTGATCAAGGCATGACCCGGGCACGCCAATTTTTGCTCGATGTCAATGAACTGGGGCTGCCAGCCGGCACTGAGGCGCTTGATCCGATTTCGCCGCAATATCTGGGTGACCTCATCACCTGGAACGCAATTGGCGCACGCACGACCGAGTCGCAAACCCATCGGGAAATGTCGTCTGGCCTCTCGACTCCGGTTGGCTTCAAAAACGGCACCAATGGTGACGTGTCGATCGCGATCAACGCGATTCTCTCGGCCGCACGTCCACACCGATTCCTGGGAATCAACAGTGACGGTCAGGTCGCCATCGTCCACACCACCGGCAATCCTTACGGTCATCTGGTCTTGCGTGGTGGAGATGGCCGGCCGAATTACGACACGGTATCCGTTTCCCTTGCCGCTGCAGCGATGAAGCAGTCAAAGCTGACACCGAGTATCGTTGTGGACTGTTCGCACGCCAACAGCTATAAAAAGCCCGAGTTGCAACCCCTGGTCATGGCGGACGTTATTGGCCAGATCGTGGCGGGCAACCGGTCAATTGTCGGCACCATGATCGAGTCGAACCTTGTCGCTGGCAATCAACCCATTCAGGCCGATCACAGCAAGATGATCTACGGTTGTTCCGTGACGGATAGTTGTGTGGACTGGGCTACCACCGAAACGATGATTCACGACGCCGCGCAGCGCCTGCGTCCGGTGATTGCAGCCCGACGTACCTGAGCCCGTCAGGGTGCCAGGCGTCGCGGTTGGCGCTAGGACAGTTGCGAACCGGGCGCGATCCGCCCGGCCTCATCGATCACTGCGTCCGTATGCTGGCCCAGCGTGGGGGCGGCGAAGGGTGCCGGCCCCGGAGTGCGTCCGAAGCGGATGGTGCGTTTGAGTCCGCGATAGCCGCCCACGACAGGGTGTGCGAAATCCGTGATCATGTCCTCGGCGGCCACTTGCGGATGGTCGAACATGTCCTCGATTGTGCGCACAGCGGCACAGGGGACCTCTTCACCAAACAGGGCTTCCCACTCCAGTGCTGAACGCCAGCGCAGTGCTTCATGCAGTTTGGGCACAATTTCCTGCTGGTGCTGGGCACGCTTGCGCACCGTGTCGTAGCGGTCGGTGGTCAGCAATTCCTCAAGCGCTGTTTTTTTGCAAAGCGCTTGCCAGAAGTGAGCGGTGTTCGCGGAAATGTAGAGGTAGCCTTCGCGTGTCGGGTGCAAGCCCGTGATCCCCCCGGATCGCATGTCTCGCCCGACATCTCTGGGTTCGTCGTCAGCCCAGATCAGGCGTGCCGATTGCATCGTGAGTGCGGCGGCCAGCAACGATACGCCCACGAACTGACCCTCTCCACTGCGTTCACGCTCGTACAGCGCTGACGACACACCGGCTGCCACAAGCGCCGAAGCGTAATAGTCCACCACGGATCCGTAGAGTATCTCGGGAGGTCCGTCTTTCTTTCCCTGCATCACACACATACCCGTCATGGTTTGCAGGACCTGGTCGTAACCGGCTTTTTCTTTTAATGGACCGGTTTCACCATAACCACTGACGGCGCAATAGATGAGTCGCGGATTGATGACTTTAAGCTGTTCGTAGGCGATACCCAGCCTGGGCGGCACGCTGGGACGAAAATTGTGAACCAACACGTCCGCTGAACGAACCAGCGCGATCAGTACGTCCAGGTCAGCCGCGACTTTCAAGTCGAGAACCGCGCCGAGTTTGCTACGGTTGACGCCCAGGAACGCGCGGCTTTCTGTTTCAAGGGACGATGGATATTTACGCAAGTTGTCGCCAGCAGGCGGTTCGATCTTGATCACCTGCGCACCCTGGTCGGCCAGCAATGAACAGCCATAGGGGCCGGCGATGTAGGCCGACAGGTCCAGGACACGAATGCCCGAGAGTGGACCGCGTGGACCGGTACGGATGGGAAGCAGGGATGCTGGCGCGCTTGGCAGGCCAGAGTCTGGAGATTTTTTGTTCAACATTTTCTATTCCGGCTGTATGTCCGCGGCAGCCGCGACTTGTTTCCAGCGAGTAATTTCCTGAGCGATGTATTGTGCGAATTCTGGCGGTGTCATCGCGACCGGTTCTGCACCTTCCTTGAGGAAAAATGATTTCATTTCTTCCGAGGCGACGATCTTGTTGATCTCGTTGTTGAGCTTCTCAATGATCGGGGTGGGTGTGCCTGCTGGCGCGAGGATACCCCACCACAAATCTACCGTGGCGCGCGCGTAACCCGAGTCGCCAAGTGAAGGCACTGACGGTGCGACGGCGGATTGACTGGTTGTGGTGACGGCCAGAGCGCGAATTTTTTCGCCGTTGATTTGCGCCAGGAGCGAAGGGGCACTGGCCACGATCATGTCAATCTGGCCGCCGATCAGGTCGGTGACGGCGGGGTTCATGCCCTTGTAGGGAACGTGAGTCAGCTTGATCTGCGCCGCGTCGGCAAACAGCTCGGTCGCGAATTGATTGATGCTGCCGACACCGGAAGAGCCGTAATTCAGCTTGTGAGGATGTTCACGGCAATAGGCGACGAGTTCGGCGATGCTCTTGAAGGGAGTGTGATTGCTGACGGTGATGAATAAGGGGCCTTTGGCCAGCATGGCAATCGGTGCAAAATTCTGGATCGCGTCATACTGCAGATTAGTGCGAATCGCGGCACCCGTCGTAAATGTGGATGACAGCACGACAAGTGTGTAGCCGTCTGGCGCGGACTTGGCCACGAGCGTGTTGGCCAGTACTCCACCGGCGGCAGGCTTATTCTCGACGACGAATGGCTGACCCCACGCAAGCTGTAATCGCTTGGCAATCGCGCGGGCAAAAATATCGTTCGATCCTCCAGGCGCGCTGCCAACCAGCAGGGTGACAGGCTTTGAAGGGTAGGGCACCTGTGCGCAGGCAGTTGCCACGGGCAACAGGATAAGCGAGAGTATGCGCCCCAGGCTTGGTCGCAGAGAACCTGCGAATCGAAGGAAAGACATGATCTGGCTTGTGCCTGTTCTGTGGTGCGGGGATAGATTCGACGATTAAGCGGGCAGCAAACCCAGGCGTCGGGCGTTGGCCACGAGTGCCTGCGCGCTTCTGACGAAAGGTGGGTCGATCATCTTTCCATCCACGACGTAGGCCCCCACGCCCTTCTCGTCGGCCTCGCGGGCTGCCTCGACCACCCGCAGTGCGTGGGAGATGGCTTGGTCAGTTGGGCGAAATGCCTGATTGGCCAGTGCCACCTGACTGGGGTGGATACAGCTCTTGCCCGCAAAGCCAAGGGTCGCCGCAAGTGTCGCCTCGGCCAGAAAGCCTTCTGTGTTGCCGATATCTGCGAAGGCGGAGTCGAAGGCCGCGACGCCCGCTTCACCAGCGGCCATCCTGACCTGGAACATCGCGTTTTTGATTGCGAACGATTGTTGACGGGAAATCGACAGCGGTTCAAACAGATCGGCGAGCCCCAGTTGCAGTCCCGCAACGCGAGGGTGGGCCGCGGCGAGCGCATGCGCAATGCGCAATGATTTGGGCGTTTCTATGTTAAGTAACAGCCGTACCGGATGTTGACCGTCAGTGTTGACGCCATTGCGACGCTCCGCGATCTCAATCTCGCGCACGGTCTCAAGGACGTCGTCGACGCTGTCGGGCTTGGGCAGGTTGATCATGCACAAACCAGGTTGCACAACCTGGTCAATGTCATCGGTGAACCAGGGGGTGTCCATTGCATTGACCCGTACGATGATCGTTTTCACACTATTGATCACTGCGAGTGACTGCAACCAGGTGGCAAGCGTGGCGCGGGCTTGCACTTTCTTCGGTGCGGCGACCGCGTCTTCAAGATCAAAAGACAGCGCGTCGGCCTCGCTTGATAGTGCCTTGTCAAAGAGTTCCGGACGTGAGCCGGGGACAAACAGTTTGCTTCTCATTGAGATTTCGTCCCGATAGTTTTTCTACAGAGCATATCAGGATGCGTGAATCCGGAAAAAAGATTCAAGATGCATCTTTTCAAATTCCTCCCTGGACCAGTCTTCCGGTTCAAGGGTCGTGGTATCGAGCCATCGATAGATGTCGGCGTCGACCGTCAGACCGTCCGCCTTGGTCACCACCACGGTTTCTCGCCGATATTCATCCCCTTCAAAACGATCCAGGCGTGCGACCGCGTCCTGTCCGACGTCTTGCCAGAGCACGCCTTCGATCTGGGCGCCGAAGGCTGGAACGGCTGCAGGATAGCTTTTGGACATGATCCGGTGCCTGGACCAGTCTTTGAGCGTTGCGAGAGTGGGTCGTGCGGTTGAACCTGCGACCGGGTCGAACACCGCCGCATACATGAGAGAACCATAGCTAAAGATATTTTTCATTGATGCGTCCCATGGGTTCGGGGAGTCCTGAACGGGCGTTCTGTCCCAGTAAGTGGGACAGACCCTGCCGAATTTTTCGACGTCCGTTGCTTCTATGCATTGTCCGCCTGAAAATGGGTTCCCGCTGTTTGATCAAATTTTTACCTCATTTTTGGAAAGTCCGGCATGTACATCGGAGAGCAACTGATTAATCCGCCAGCGCAAAGGCTGCGCCTGACGGCCCAACTCGGCGTCGAGCGTGTCGTCATCGACAACCGTGGAACGGACCTTGTGCGCCCAGGAGGCGTTTGGGACGTCGACAAATTGCGTGCCTACCGCGAATGGGTCGAGAGTTTTGGCCTGGTCATCGATGTGTTCGCGCTTGATGTCGGGTCGATTCTGCTGGACTTTATGACGGATGAGGCGAGTGCGCGCATGCAGGCTGAGGTGCTCAAGCAGAACATTCAGATCGCAGCGGACGCGGGACTGACTACGCTCAAATACAACGTGCAGATGGTTGGGATCACTCGGACCGGTTTACGCGTGGGGCGCGGTGGTGTGCAATATAGCGGCTTCAAACTAGCCGCCTATACGCCCGAAGCTGATCGCAAGCACAGTTACTGGGGGGTCGGGTATCCGACTAACCAGGAAGAGGGCGATTCTGTTGCGACGGCCCTTTGTGGTCAGAAAATGGCGAAGGAAGTGCCTGCAGTGACCGAAGAGTCGAGTTGGCGAGCCATCGAATTCCTGATCGGTGAACTGGTGCCGGCGGCTGACAAGGCAGGCATCCGGCTTGCCTGCCACCCCCATGATCCCGCCTACCCGGTGGGTGGACTAAACGGTGTTGAACATGTGCTGGGTTCGATCGAAGGTATGCGCAGATTCCTAGCGCTTTCGGCAAGCCCCAATCATGGACTGAATTTTTGTCAGGGCACGGTCGCTGAAATGGCACCTGAACCCAACGCTTATGTGATGCGCGCGATCGAGGAATTCGCTCCGCGCATATTCATGGTCCATTTTCGTAATATACGTGGTGGGTATCTGGATTTCGCCGAGGTATTCCCGGACGAAGGCGATGTGGATATGAACCAAGCGATCCAGACCTACAGACGTGCTGGCTACAGCGGAATATTGTGTCCCGATCATGTACCCTTATCTGACCTGGATCCTAACCGTGAACGGTTCATGGCGTTCGCACTGGGCTACACCCGCGGGCTGTTGCAGGCTGCGGGTTATCAGCCACGAATCGCCACGCTGGTTGATTAACTCGCTTACGCTGCGTTGAAATACAAGTAAAAAACACGGAGACAATCTCATGAAATTAAAAAATATATTCAGCAAAGTATTGCTCGCCGGCCTGGGGGCTGTCGTGAGTCTGACTGCGATTGCGCAGTCGGACTATCCCGCCAAGGCGGTAAAAATAATCGTGCCCTTTCCCGCAGGTGGCACCAGCGACGTGATGGGGCGACTGGCCGCGTCTGAATTATCCAAAATCCTCAAGCAGCCCTTTATTGTTGAAAATATTGGGGGTGCCGGCGGCACGATTGGTACGGACAGGGCCGCACACGCCGCCCCCGACGGCTATACGCTGGTAATGACTGGGGTCGGTCAAAACGCGGTCGCCCATGGACTGTATCCGAATCTGAAATATGACTCGAACACGGACTTCATTCATATCGGGCAGGTCCATTCCGGTCCCAACCTTCTGGTGGTGAATCCCCAGACGCCCTTCATGACGGTCAAGGATGTCGTCGACTATGTGAAGGCCAATCCCGGCAAGCTGAACTATGGGTACACCAATGCGGCCTCGGGCCACATGGCCATGGAATTGTTCAAGCAAACAGCAGGTCTGGATATGGTCGGTATTCCTTATCGCGGGGGTGGTCCGATGATGATTGATATTCTGGGTGGAACCATTCCCATGATGTTCATCAATCAGGATGTGGCTCTGCAAAACATCAAGGCGGGAAAATTGCGGGCGCTGGCGGTCACCAGCGTTGCGCGCAATCCGCTTTATCCGGACGTGCCCACGCTGAGTGAGGCGGGATATCCTGGTTTTGAAGCCTTGTCCTGGTCCGGACTTTCAGCACCCAAGGGCACTCCAAAGCCCATCATCGACAAGCTTGAGGCTGCGTGGGCGCAAGCACTTCAGTCCGATTCGTTTAAACAAAAACTGACAGCGGATGGGTTCGTCGTCCCTCAACCCGGTTCGCAAGCGTATGCAGACTTTGTGAAAAAGGAAGCTGAAGGCTGGACCAAGGTGATTAAGGCGGGTGGCATCAAGCCCGAATAAGACCAATCAGCACGCAGGGGACATGATGGAAACACTCGAGCCGACCACCGCAGCGGTCAGAACACGCCTTCAACCCGATCAGTTGCGCTCGTGGCGCTGGTTTGGCAAAGAGGGCATGCGTACCTTTAATCATCGGTCCCGCATGGCCCAGCTCGGCCATGTGCCCGACGATTACGTTGGTCGGCCCGTGATCGCGATTCTCAACACCTGGAGCGATATCAATCCCTGCCATAGTCACTTCAAGGTTCGTGTCGAGGAGATCAAGCGTGGCGTGCTCAAGGCAGGCGGCTTCCCACTGGAGTTGCCTGCCATGTCGCTGGCCGAGCCGTTTCAGAAGCCAAGTCCGCTGATGTATCGCAATCTGTTGGCCATCGAGGCCGAGGAGTTGTTGCGGTCCTATCCAGTTGATGGCGCCGTCCTGATGGGAGGCTGCGACAAGACCACGCCTGGTCTGATCATGGGGGCGACCTCCATGGGTCTGCCGATGATCTTCATGCCGGCAGGGCCCATGTTGCGCGGCAATGCAGGTGGCAAGACACTTGGATCGGGCAGTGACATGTTCAAGGGTTGGGATGCCTTACGCGCCGGAGCGATCAATCACGCGCAGTGGGACGAAATACTTTCGGGTATCGCCCGTAGCCCGGGTCATTGCATGACGATGGGCACGGCCAGCACGATGACCAGCGTGGCGGAAGCCCTGGGACTGACGTTGCCGGGCGCGGCCTCCATCCCCGCCCCCGATTCGCGCCACGCCCAGATGGCAGTGGCAACTGGCCAGCGTATCGTGGACATGGTGTGGGAAGACTTGCGGCCGTCCGAGATCCTGACGCCAGCTGCCTTTGACAATGCGATCATCACGATCCTGTCGCTTGGCGGATCAACCAACGCACTGGTGCACTTGCTGGCGATGGCTGGTCGGGCTGGCGTGCGACTTTCCCTCGAGCGGTTTGACGAGCTGGCGACCCACACCCCCTTGATCGCCAATCTGCGGCCGGCCGGCACCTATTTGATGGAAGACTTTTATTATGCGGGCGGCTTGCGCGGGCTGCTCGCACGGCTCGACGACGAGCGTCCGGGCTTGCTGCATCCCTCTGCGCTGACAGTGAATGGACAAACGCTGGGCGCCAACATTGCGGGTGCGCCGGTGTATGACGAGACGGTGATCCTCCACGCAGACCGGGCGCTCGTATCAGGTGGCAGTCTTGCGATCTTGCGTGGAAATCTTTGCCCTGACGGCGCCGTGATCAAACCCGCCGCGTGTGAGCCGCAGTTGCACCAGCACAC
>CAIJKV010000180.1 GCA_903821335.1 uncultured beta proteobacterium | reverse complement strand
GCCTGCCTCGCTGACCAAGATCATGACGGCCTATGTTGCCTTCAATGCGCTGAAGGAAAAGCGCCTGACGCTTGAGCAGGACGTGCCGGTTTCCCAGACCGCCTGGAAGACCCGTGGTTCACGCATGTTTATCGAACCACGCAAGCCAGTGACGGTGGACGAATTGCTCAAAGGGGTGATTATCCAGTCTGGCAATGATGCGTCGGTTGCGATCGCCGAAGCGGTGGCCGGCAACGAGGCAGCCTTCGCGTCCCTGATGAACCAGCAAGCCCAGAACATGGGCCTGGCCAATACCAATTTCCTCAATGCGACCGGACTGCCTGATCCACAGCACGTCACCACGGTGCGGGACCTGGCCATCATTGCGCGTCACATGATCCTCGACCATCCCGAGTACTTCCCGTACTACTCAACCCGGGAATTCGTCTACAACAAGATCAAACAGACCAACCGCAATCGCCTGTTGTGGGCCGACCCGTCCGTCGATGGCATGAAGACCGGTCACACCGACGCTGCGGGCTACTGCCTGGTGGCAACCGCCAAGCGTGGTGATCGTCGTGTGATCACGGTGCTGGTAGGTTCAAACAGTGCGTCCTCGCGTGCCGAAGAAAGCCTGAAGCTCTTGAACTGGACCTTCCAGAACTTTGAAACCGTCAAGCTGTTCGACAAGAATCAACCTGCAGTCGAGGCGCGCGTCTGGGAGGGTAAGACCGAGGTCGCCAAGCTGGGCACCGCGCAGCCACTCTGGGTGACCGTACCGCGTGGCAAGACAGGTGACGTCAAACCCGTCGCCAAGCGACCCGACCCCCTGTTTGCACCACTCGCGCAGGGCCAGAAAGTGGGCACGCTGACGCTGATGCTGGATGACAAGATATTGCGCACGGTACCACTTGAAGTGCTCGATTCGGTTGAGCGTGCGGGCTTCTTTGGCCGCATGACGGATATGGTCAGGATGTGGTTTCGCTAAACCTCTCATTACAGGACAAGGAAAAATGGTTCAGAGCATGTTGATTCAAGGCGTGTCGGGTGACCCGACGGTGTATCTGAACGGTGAGTTCGGGCCCTTGTCCCAGGCAAAAATCTCAGTGCTGGATCGTGGCTTTATTTTCGGCGATGGTATCTATGACGTCGTGCCGGTCTACAACCGCAAACCCTTTCGCATGGAACAGCACCTGGACCGGCTTGACCGAAGCCTGGCCAAGATCCAGATCAGGCAGCCCAAGACCCGCGAACAATGGCGTGCCCTGATTCTCGAACTGATCAGCCGTTCGCCTGAGACCCATTCCATGGTTTACCTCCACTTGACGCGTGGCGTGGCCAAGCGCGATCACGCTTATCCGAAGCCCGAAGTCGCGCCCACGGTATTCGCCATGGTGGCGCCCATGACGCCCCCGGGCGCAGCGGCGCGCGAGCAGGGCCTTCGCGCGATCAGTATCGCTGACGAGCGCTGGCTGCACTGCGATATCAAGTCCATCTCGTTGCTGGGTAATGTGCTGGCCAAGCAGGCTGCGGTCGATGCCGGGGTGGACGAGGTGGTGCAGTTTCGTGACGGTCACCTGACGGAAGGTGCATCGTGCAATATCTGGGTGGTCAAGAACGGCAAACTACTTGCCCCGCCCAAGAACAACCTGGTACTCGAGGGCATTCGCTATGGTCTGCTCGATGAGCTCACCAAAGAGGCGGGCATTCCCTTTGAATTGCGTCCGGTCACGCAAGACGAGGTCAAGGATGCGGACGAACTGATGATGTCGTCGGCGACACGCGAAGTCCTGCCCATCGTCGAACTCGATGGCAAGCCAGTCGGCACAGGCAAGCCCGGTGACTTGTACCGCCGGTTACGTAGTGCCTACGACGCACGCATCGCAGCGCTTTAAGGCCAAGCTGATGACTACGCCTAACGATGTCCCTGCTCAAGCGTCCCTGATCGAATATCCCAGTGATTTTCCGATCAAGGTCATGGGAAAAGCGGTGCCTCACCTGGCACAGACGCTGACAGAAATCGTGCTCCAGTACGACCCCGGATTTGATCCCGGCACGATTGAAATGCGGCCCAGTAAAGCGGGCAACTATATGGGGCTGACTTTTACGGTGCGTGCGACGTCGCGCGAGCAGCTCGATGGCTTGTATCGGTCGCTGCATGGCCACGACCTGGTCTCGGTGGTGTTGTAGTGGCAGTGCGCTCAGGGATGACGACTGCGTGAG
>CAIJKV010000179.1 GCA_903821335.1 uncultured beta proteobacterium | reverse complement strand
TGAGTGCGCGCCGGAATGCCGTTGCGACATCTCGCTCGTCCGAGTCCGGAACCTGCATATAAATGAGCCGCTCAGATAGTGATGTATCACGCTTGGACAGATGTGACAGCAGGGAGGTCTTGCCAATACGGCGACGTCCCTCAAGGCGGCAAAAGAACCAACGTCCCGAGTTTACGATGCGTCTAAGCTTCGATAATGGCTCGGTTCGACCATAAAATTGCCATTCAGTCATGAGAATCCAATAAGGTAATTATTATTATCTTATGCTATTTGTCGTTTTAACTCAATGATTCCAGACATTTTTTTCTGTCATGATCTACCCGTAGATGCCCATGTTTCAACTTAGCATTCTGCATGTCCTGGGGCCGCCGATGTGCCCTTCGCCCGCTTGACCAAGTGTTCAGATACCCGTCCGGCGCTACCCTGACCAGCGCATCCACACCGGTCACCCCGCAATCGTATTGGGTGAAGCGGTGTCCGGAGTGAGCCGAGAAATAACAACTTCAGTAAAAGTGCATTTGCCGCTAAATTCGGGATGATTCACCCCATGGCAACGTTTGAGCAAGTGGCGGCACATGAGAATAGACACAACATTTTTGGCATACGGCGTTGAACCCTCTGTCTGGTGTATGACTATCGCAATACCGGGACGAGCGCGGGAGATCCTCGGGCAGATCAACGCCCGGGCGGCCGACAACTGGCCTGCACAGCCAATCTGACGCGCTATATGGCTAGTTGATCTTCAGTACCTGATCGCAAAGGAAAAAGTTATGTACCCAGCACCTCCCGCAGTCAAGACAGAGGTTTTTGCGCGCATCCCGGACAAGTTTAGAAAACGCGGGCAGTTGAGTCCTGAACGACTCGCAGCCGGAAAAGGGAATCGCGACACGGATTGTTTTATCGAAGGCCCTTCTTTTGATAAAGAGGGGAATTTGTACCTGGTCGACATTGCCTTCGGACGGATCTTTCGTGTACGGCCTTCAGGCGATGTCGATGTTGTCGCTGAATACGATGGTGAACCTAATGGACTCAAAATCCATCAGGATGGCCGAATTTTCATCGCGGATCACAAATGCGGGTTGTTGCTGCTTGATCCCGATGCCGGTCGCGTCACGCCGGTCGTGCAAAGGTATATGACAGAAACCTTCAAGGGTTTAAATGATTTGTTCATCGCGCGCAATGGCGATATTTATTTCACCGATCAGGGTCAGAGCAGTATGCAGGAACCCACCGGTCGTGTGTACAGATTGAACGCGACGGGTCGCCTCGAGCGGTTGATTGACGATATTCCCAGCCCCAACGGGATCGTCATGAACCCGGCAGAAAAGCAATTGTTCATTGCCGTGACCCGCTCAAATACCGTGTGGCGTAGTGTGTTGTCGCCAGAGGGCTTGTTGACCCGAGTCAGTGTATTTGTTCATATGTCCGGCGGAACCGGTCCCGATGGCATGGCCGTCGATCAGTCCGGAAACTTGATCGTTGCCCATGCTGGCGCTGGCATTGTCTGGGTCTTTTCCGCGCTCGGCGTGCCGATTCTAAGGATTGACTCATGCGCCGGCCATATGACGACGAACGTGGCTTATGGTGGCGCAGATCTTCGCAACTTGTATATCACCGAGTCCGAGAGCGGCTGCGTACTGGTTGCCAGAATGGACACCCCCGGCCAGCCTATGCATTCGCATTCATAATTTTCAAAATTTCACCTCATTGGTTGACATATGACGCTCAAATCACCTATCGGCAAGCTCAAGCCCGAACAGATCAACATGCAGGAACTTCCTCGACTACCCGACGAAGTGATCGCAGGCTACAAGTCGCTTGCTGACTTGACTGGAACGATTTCCGACGCCTGCGACCTGTTAGGCATTGCGTGTGTGGTGCCCTCTGAAAAATTGCCGCCTGTTAACCCCAGGCAGCGGCTTGTCGGTCCAGCACTGACTGTGCGCAATATCGCACGCACGGCTCAGGTTCACAAGGCCGTCACGGAGGGTCGAAACACCATGGGTGAGACTGAGGCGCACCACCTCGCAACGCCTGGGGATGTGCTGGTCATCGAAGGGTTGACTGGGTGCTCCAATATGGGGGGGCAATCCGCCACCATTGGAAAGCGTCAGGGTGAAATCGGTGCCATCATTGACGGTTCGATTCGGGATCCGGATCACTACCATCAGTCGAAGTGGCCTGTGTGGTGTCGTGGCTTTACCCCCATCACTGGTAAATGGCGGCTACAAACAGTCGAAGTCAATGGCCCCGTTCACATTGCCGGGGTGCAGGTGAATGCGGGGGATCTGGTCTGTGCGGATGACGCTGGAATCTGTTTCATCCCCTTTCACCAGGCGGTTGAGGTGCTCGAAGTCTGCTTGCGCTTTGACAAGGGCGACGCCAAACGCCAGGCTGACATAGATAGTGGTGCCTCAGTGGCTGACCTGGTTCAACGAAAGTACAAATAGAGGCACTGAAATGCGCTCATTTTCTTATTTGATCGGAAACATTGCCACAATGTGCAGACCGATACTGACGTCCGTGCTGTTGATCTCTCTGGCGATGCTTTCTGGTCAGGCGAGCAGTCAGACATGGCCTGAGAAGTCTGTTCGGATCATTTGCCCCTTTGCCGCAGGTGCTGCCAGTGACGTGGTGGCACGCGTGATCGCCAGCAAGCTTTCAGTGCGTTTGGGCCAAAGTGTCATTGTCGAGAATAAGCCGGGCGCAAACGCCATTATCGGAACCGAGCTTGCTGCACGCGCTCAGCCGGATGGCTATACATTTCTGATGGGCGGGACCACTACGCATGCTGGCAATCCAAGTTTGTTTAAAACGTTGCCCTATGATCCAGTCAAGGATTTTGCGCCCGTCGCGTACATAAACGGGTTGCAGTATTACATGGTGACTTCCCCTGAGTCGGGTGTCAGAACCGTAAAAGAGTTCATCGCCTTTGGTCGTAGCAACCCAGGCAAGTTGAGCTATGCGACAGGCAATGCAACCGGCACGATTGGTGCAGAGCTCTTTAAGGCCGCGACGGGTGTTGAAATGGTTCAGATCAGCTACAAGGGGCCAACGCTCGGACTGCCTGATCTGATTTCAGGCAGGACCTCGGTGATGTTTGCCGACAGTGGCATTGTCATGGCTTCTTTAAGCGCAGGCAAACTGATCGCACTTGCGATTGCTGCGCCTGAGCGGTCCAAACTTTATCCTGAGGTCCCAACCCTCCAGGAGGCGGGGGTTCCAGGGGTAGACCTGACGGTCTGGAATGCCATGTGGGCTCCAGCGGGTACTCCAGACGCAATTGTCCAGAAAATGAATGGCGAGATTAATGCAGTGTTGGCGCTGCCCGAGGTTGTGCGTGCGATCACGGACCTCGGATTCACACTCCAGGGTGGTCCAGGACAAACAACGGCAGATCTTGGGCGCTTTGTCGACACTGAGATCAAGAGTTGGCAGCGTGTGGTCAAGCAGGCAAATATTCCACAGCAATAGCGGCTGGAGTATTGCGCAGCTCAGTAAAGGTTTCTGACCGGTGCAATGACCTGTCTGGCTCGGGGGGGCGATACGTCGAGTTCAGGCCCAGGTGTTCAGATAAGCACAAAGGGATTCGGTACCGTTTGCGTCCAGGGCCTCGAGTCTGGAAAGCAGTTGCCTCGCAGCCATCTCTTCAGCAGGTCGAATGCACCCCAGGAACTTGGCGCGAATATCTTCATCGGAAAGAGGGAAAAGTGCATGGCCGCGTGCGAAGCGGATGGGACCTGAGTCCAGCACAGTGCCGTCCTGGCAAAGGATGACGACCTGGTCATGCAGGGCAAAGCTGGGCTCCACCGGGCAACCCGGGGGCACGTGTTCAGCGTTGACGGTTTTCATCAGCGCCTGAATATCTTCACGCATGACCTGCTCGTCACGGACCTGGGCGAGCCCGACCGCACCATCGCAAGCCGCCATGGCGCAGGCAAATTCAAGGCTGAACTTGGCTTGTAGCGCGGTCGTGGGCGCATGGCTGTGCAACACCCTGGCATTGACATGGGATAGTGTCGCGGTGATGCACGCGATCTCTTCGGGCTTGAAGCCATGCTTGCTGCGCAGGTCGATCACTGCGTCGATGATGCGGTGCGCGGCGTAGCAAACCGGGTACTTCTTGACCGACAGGCCGTTATGCCGGATGCGCAAGGCAGGAACTGTTGTCCAGGGGCCACGATCGGCTCTGCCTGCGGGTGAGAACGCAGCCAGAAAACCGGTAGAACTTTCAAGCACATCGGCGCAGGCTGTGGCGCCGGCCTGCGCCAGGTGCACAGCTTCAATCCCATGGCTGGCAGCCCAGCCTGCGTGCAAGGGCTTGGTCATGGAACCAAAATTACCCATCAGTCCCGAGGCCATGCTGGCGGCAATACCCAGGGCATGGGCAGACTGCACCGCGTTCAGCCCTTCGAGGTGCGCGACTGCGCCAGCCACCGCGACGCAACCGATCACGCCGGTCGGGTGCCACCCTTTGTTGTGCATCGAATCGGGCTCGCGCCCGGTGAGTTCAGCCCAGACCTCGTAGCCCACCAGATAAGATCGCAACAAAATGGCGTCAGTCACATTGCGCAAGGCACCGACTGCGAGCAAAGCAGGAACCAGCACCACGCTGGGGTGTCCGTTGAGCGCCATGTCGTCGTAGTCCAGCGCGTGGGCCGCCACCGCATTGATAAACGCGGCATCTTGCGCGCACAGGCGCTGCTGTCCAAGCAACACAGAGACTTCGGGTTTGCTGCCGCGCTGAGTCGCGATCTGGGCTGCCACTTGCGTGACGGACTCGTCGCGGCCTGCAAGCAGGCAAGCCAGGGTGTCTATCATCCCATTGCGGATGCGTGGCACCATATCAGGGGGTACAGCATCAAAGCCAGGTGCTGCGACGAACTGGCCGAGTCCCTGCGTCAGTGAAATGGTCATCGTGCCTTTACTCTCAACGGATCGTGGTTGCAGCAGCGTGCTTCAGTAAGATCGTGGTTGCAGCAGCGTGCCTCAGTAAGAACGTGGCATGCCCAGTACATGCTCGGCGACATACGAGAGGATCAGGTTGGTCGATACGGGGGCCACCTGCATCACACGCACCTCGCGCCATTTGCGTTCGACGTCGTATTCGCTTGCAAAGCCAAAGCCCCCGTGAGTCTGCAAGCAGGCTTCGGCGGCGTGCCAGGCCGCTTCGGTAGAAAGCAGCTTGGCAATATTGGCGTCTTCACCGCACGGCAGTCCGGCGGCAAACAGCGCGGTGGCTTTGCGTACCATCATCTCTGCGGCCACGAGTTCTGTGTAAGCGCGCGCAATCGGGAACTGAACGCCCTGGTTTTTTCCAATCGGACGGCCGAAGACGACGCGCTCGTTTGCATAGGTTGATGCCTTGCGAATGAACCAGCGCGCGTCACCGATGGCTTCCGAAGCAGCGATGATGCGTTCAGCATTCATGCCATCCAGAATATAACGGAAGCCTTTTCCTTCTTCACCAATACGGTTCTCGGCAGGAACCCTCAGCTGATCGATAAAGATCTCTGTGGTGTTGTGGTTGACCATCGCCTTGATAGGACGAATTTCCAGGCCCTTGCCCCGCGCTTGGCGCATGTCGACCAACAGCACAGACAGACCTTCCGTCTTGCGGCTGACTTGATCGGCAGGTGTGGTGCGCACCAGCAGCATCATGAGGTCGGACTGCAGCGCGCGCGAGGTCCAGACCTTTTGACCATTCACAAGGTAGTAGTCTCCTGCTGGGTCGCTGACCAGATCCGCCTTGGTCTTGATCTGCGTGGTATCAGACCCGGTCGTCGGTTCGGTGATGCCAAAGGCCTGCAAACGCAGCTTGCCAGCGGCAATGTCGGGCAGGAAGCGGCGCTTTTGCTCTTCGCTGCCATGCCGCAGCAAGGTGCCCATCGTGTACATCTGCGCGTGGCAGGCCCCTGCGCTACAACCGGAAGAATGAATCTCTTCCAGAATGACCGAGGCGGCACGCAAAGGCAGCCCGGCACCGCCGTAGGTCTCAGGGATCAGTACAGAGAGGTAGCCGGCCTCAGTCAGCGCCTTGACGAAGGCATCGGGGTAGGCGCTGCGTTCGTCCAGATCACGCCAGTATTCACCCGGAAAGTCCTTGCAGATGCGACGCACGCTCTCGCGTATTTCCGGGTAGTCCTCACCCAGGGAAACAGAGATATCGGTCAAAGCAGTGTTGTCTTGAGTCATTACCGCCCCTTGAATACAGGCATGCGCTTTTCGTTAAAGGCAAGCACACCTTCGACGCGATCTTCGCTTTTCACCATGCGCTGATAGGCTTCAATCTCGAAAAGCATGGCCGAGTTGATGTCCATTTGCAGCCCGTGGTGGATGGAGTGTTTGGCTTGACGGACTGCCAGTGGCGCGAGAGACGCGATGCGCCTGGCAATCGCCAGGGTCTGTTCCATCAAGTCTTCGGGTTCGAACACCTGGTTGACCACGCCCCAGTTCAGGGCTTCTTCGGCGGTGAAGGGCTTGGCGGCCAGGATCAGTTCTTTGGCACGACGCTCGCCCACGATGCGTGGCAAGGTTTGCGTACCGCCGCCGCCAGGCATGATGCCCAGCGACACCTCTGACAAGGCAAAGCGGGCATTGCGCGAGGCATAGGCAAAGTCGCACTGGAGTGCGAGCTCCAGCCCACCACCATACGCCGCGCCATTGACCGCTGCGATCACGGGGATGGGGCAATTGAGTACGTGCCGAAAGGTTCTCTCAAAAAATTCATGCTGCAGCACCCACTCATTTTCTTCCAGGAGTTTGCGCTCTTTCAAGTCACCACCCGCACAGAAGGCCTTGTCACCCGCACCCGTGATAATCACGCAGCGAAAACGGTTGCGATCGATTTCCAGCGGGTGGAAGATGGCAAAAAGCTCATGACCGCACAGCGTGTTGAAGGCGTTGGACGCGTCCGGCCGGTTGAGCGTGATGCGCAGAACCTGCGGCGCAGGCTCGTCAACCAGAAGCGTTTCAAAGGTGTGTGAAAGTAGTGTGTCGGCCCAGCCTTCCAGACCATTTCCTATCCATTGCGACATGGTTTGTGTTCTCTTGAGTCAATTCGAAGTCAGGTTCAGGTCTTGGGCAACCTTGGTCCAGCGCGCCAGGTCCCGTTGCAAGAACTCAGCGAATTGCGCCGGGGTGTTGGGGCTCGGCACATCCAGTCCGCCAGTATGGATCTGCTTGATCACGGCGGGATCCTGACCGATAAGCGACAGTTCTGTTTGCATCCGCGAGACGATCTCGGGCGGCGTGCCAACGGGTGCGAACATTCCAATCCAGCCAAAACTGTTGAAGCCAGCGAGAGAGGCAATGCCGGTCTCGTCCAGTGTGGCGACCTCAGGCACCAGTGCGCTGCGTTGGATGGTGGTCACGGCCAGCGCCTTGACCGTATCGGCCCTGATCTGGGTGGCCGATGACGCGGCGCCGTCTATCATCATGGTGATGTGACCACCCACCAGATCGATCAAGGCCTGGGCGCTACCCTTGTAGCCAATTTCTGTCAGGTCGGCACCCGAGGCGGCCTTGAACAATTCGGTGTTCATCTGACTGACCGTCCCAGGCCCCAGGGAGCCGTAAGTGAACTTGCCAGGATTGGCCTTGGACTGGTCGATCAAATCCTGAACCGAGTCAATGGGTGAGTCCTTACGCACCAAAATAATGAGTGGACCCTGACCGAGCAGTGTCACCGGCATCAGGTTCTTGATCGGATCGTAGGGGAGATCCTTCTTGATGGCTGGAATGATCGTGATGGGTGAAAGTGAAGACACACCAAACGTGTACCCGTCAGGCGCTGCCTTGACCAGTGCGTCCACACCGATCACCCCGCCTGCGCCGGCTTTGTTCTCGATCACAACAGGCTGACCCAGACGTTGGGACAGGGCACTTCCAAAGGAACGGGCGATCAGATCGGCAGCGTTGCCCGGTGGGAAAGAAACGATCAGCTTGATCGCATGGGCAGGCCAGTTGTCGGCGACCGCCGGACCCGCGCCCAGTGCGCCCAACGCCACGACACCCGCAGCTAAAAACCGCCGTCGAGTGATTGTTGATGTGAACATTTTTGCCTCAGTTATATTTTTTATCAGGTGAGCTATTCAGGTTGACTGAATAATCGTTAAAACCAGAACACGGCAGCCAGGGACGGTGCACTGTCCCCTGGGCCGGATAAGGGGGGGTGGGCAAGTACCGATAAACATTTTCGCCATTTTCAAGCATAACAAGATACAGTTCCGGTGCTGGACCATAAAAATAAATACCATCCCCGAGGAGACATAACAATGAGCATAGACTCAGGCAATGATAATAAACCCCTGATTTTGACCCGGCGCGCCGTGTTGCGCGGGGCGGGTGGCCTGGCAGGCATCCTGGCTTTCAGGCAGGCGCCGGTTTTTGCCCAGGCCACTGCCCAGAAAATGATCGTCGCGCATATGAACCCACTCCCCGAGTCGGGTTCGGTCTCGATGGACTGGTTCGCGAAGGCCTTGTCTGAACGGTCCAAGGGTGAAATTGCGGCCGAGTTCCAGGGCGCCACGCTGCTCACCAAAGAAATCGAAGTGATCAATGCGGTCAAGTCAGGCAACATTGCGATGGGCTCGCCCGCAGGGGCTGCGGCCACGCTCTTTCCCGAGATGGGCGCGTTTATCGTGTCCTACCTGATCAGCAGCTACAACCAGGCCTATTCAATACTGAACGGTAGTGTCGGGGATCGACTCGACAAAATATTCCAGGAAAAATATGGCATCAAAGTCATCTATTTCTACGACTATGGTTTCAGGCATTTCTGGCTGAACAAACACGCGATCGCACAACCGAAAGATTTGCGTGGCATAAAAATACGTGTGCAGCCCTCAAAGGTTTTCGCCGACTGCGTCAATGGACTGGGTGGCGTGGCCGTACCGCTGGCGTGGTCCGAAGTGATTACCGCCGCGCAACAAGGCCTGATTGACGGCGCCGACCTGCCAGTGGTCAATATGATTCCTCTCAAGGCCTACGAGGTCTCGAAATACTTTTCCATGACCTACCATAACTATGGCGCGACACTGGTGGCCATGAATCTGGGCATCTGGAAGTCGTTGCGGCCGGATCAGCAAAAACTCATTCTTGATACGGGTCGCGAGGCACAGGGGGTCGTCAGGAAAATCACCGAAGATGTCGACAATCTGGATGCCGCCAAGAAACTGTTGGAGCCGTTGGGAATGACGATCAACGCCCCGGATCTGGGACCGTTTAAAGCGATTGCCCAGCAAAAAATCTGGCCGCAGTATCAAAAGCAGTACGGGGCGCTATGGGACGAAATCGTGGCGACGCGCTGAGATGCGACGCCTGGTATCGATAGGCCCCAAATTTGTGGTCGGGCTACTGGTTCTCTTGTCAATTGGCGTCATGCTGTGCGGCGTATTTCTACGCTATGTCATGCTGCCCATCACAAACTGGATGGACGTCGATCCGGTCAACTTCTTCTGGGTCGAAGAAGTGGGAGAACTCGCCCTGACCTGGCTGGTCATGATCGGTGCCGCCCTGGGCGTTGCCGAGCACAGCCACTTTGCGCTCAACGTGTTTACGCACAGACTCCCGCCAGCCGGACAAAGACTGATGGCAACGTTTAATCAGTTGGTGATTGCGGGGTTTGGCGGAACGGTCGCGTGGCTGTGCTTCAAACTGACCACGCTCAACCTGGAGTTGACCTCGCCCGCTCTCGAACTGAGCCTGGGACTGTTTTATGTCTCGGCAACCGTAGGGGGGATCCTGATGGTTTTTCACGCTTGCAACAATGCCCGGCTGCTGCACACCACGCGGCAACCAGTCGAATTTTCAGGCGGGCATTAAACATGGTCTTGATCGTAATGGCCGCGGTCTTTATCTGCGCGCTCCTGATTTCACTCCCGATTGTTTTCTCACTGGGCATCTCAGCGATTGTTGGTCTGCTACTCGGTGGCTATCCCTTGCAGCAACTCGGCGCAACCATCGTTTCTGCTTCGCAAAGCTGGGTGTTACTGGCGATCCCCTGCTTCATTTTTGCCGGCAGCATCATGGAAAAGTGTGGCATGTCACATGCGCTGGTCGAACTGGCCCGCGCGCTGGTGGGCTGGCTGCGAGGCGGCCTGGGCATGTCGGTGATCGTGGTGTCGTATTTCTTTTCCGATATTTGTGGCTCCAAGATGGCCGAGGTCTCTGCACTGAGCAGTGCCTTCATGCCCTCTCTCAAAAAGTCCGGATACCGTGCCGAAGATGCCGCATCGCTGATTGCGGCAGGGACGGCCATGGGCATGCTCGTGCCGCCGGCCATTTTCATGATCGTGATCTCGGCGGTCACCAACCAGTCAGCTGTCACGCTGTTTCTGGCGGGCTTTGTGCCAGCAGCGGTGATTGGCGCTTGCCTGTGCATCCTGGTGCTCATACAGGCCCATCTGCTCGGTTGGCCGAAGGACTCGCGCCCAAGTTTTAAACGTCTGGTCACGGCTGCCAGGCATGCCGCAGTGCCGATGGTCATTCCTGTCGTCATCCTGGGCGGCTTTTACCTCGGTGCCTTCACAGCAACCGAGGCAGGTGCCATTGTTGCCTTGTATTCGTTACTGGCCGCCAAGCTTTATTATCGCAACTTACCTTGGCGCGAGGTATGCACGATCGCCTACCAGAGCGGGGTGACGACGGCGACCGTTGTGTTCTTGCTCGCCGTCGCAACGGTATTCCAATATATCCTGGGCGTCTCAGGCGTGCCGGCGCTGTTGGCGAGCTTGCTTGAACCCCTGGCGGTTCACCACTGGACGTTCCTGCTTGGGGTGGCGCTGATCACGATGCTGTTTGGAATGGTGCTCGAGGGTCTTCCCGCGGCCGTTGTCCTGATACCTGTGGTGTTTCCCATCGCCGTCAAAATTGGCATCCATCCGATTCACTTCGACATTGTCCAGACTGCTGCGGTGGGGATCGGTTTGTTTCTGCCACCGATGGGGGTCGGATTATTAATGGCACTTAAATTTGCGCAAATCGGCGTGTGGCAACATTTTAAATATTACTGGCCATATATCTTGGCCCTGCTGGTGGGCCTGATGCTCATCATCACGATCCCTGAGTTTTCATTGGCATTGCCAAGAAGCGCCGGATTGATCAAGTAACAAGAGGTTATGAACACTCTGCAAACTACCCATGACTGGAGCCGCCAGTTGTGGCGCGACAATGTCGATCCTGAGTTCCTGTCCGCGTTGCGTCAGGCCATTACAGAGCATGTCGTGCCACATGCGGATGCGATCGACCGAGATGATGTGTATCCGGTTGAGCCGATCAAGGCACTTGCGCGACTGGGCTACACCAGTTTGACGCTGCCTGCACAATGGGGCGGCCAGGATTCTGGCTATGCCTGCTGTGCTGCAGTATTTGAGGAAGCTTCCTATGCCAGCGCGGCCGTGGGCATCAGTCTGATCACCATTCTGCAGGCACAGACGCTGATTAACCTGTTCGCGGCACCTTCGCTCAAACAGATTGTGCTGCCAGAGTTTTCCAAGGGCCTCATCACGGCCTATGCATTGACTGAGGCCAATCACGGCAGCGATATTCGTAGTTTGGATACCAAGGCTGTGCGCAGTGCGGATGGTTGGATTCTAAATGGCAGAAAGTCGTTCATTACCTCAGGTTCTGCTGCTGAGGCATTTATTGTCCTGGCGGAAACAGAGGTGGGTGTGTCGACTTTTTTTGTCAGACGACACATGCCTGGCGTGTCCAGCTTCAAAGGGGAAAATGCCACGACGTTTGGACTTCGCAACGGTCCACATGTCGATTTGATTCTCGAAAACGTTCATCTGCCAGCAGATCACCTGGTTGGAATTGAAGGCAAGGGCGTCAGGCAAGCGGTGACCACGCTTGATTTCTCCCGTACGGTTGCCGGAGCGATCAGTATTGGCATTGCGCGAGCAGCGTTTGATTCTGCCCTGAAGTTTGCCTCGCAGCGCATTGCTTTTGATCAGACCGTTCTGGAGTTTCAGGGTATTCAGTGGTACTTCGCAGACATGATGACGGAAATCGATGCGGCCAGGCTGCTGGTGTATGAGGCCTGCCGGGCACTCGATGCGCATCAGGATATTGCACGATATGCGAGTGAAGCCAAGTTGCTCGCCAGTCGTGTCGCGACACGCGTGGCCGAGCAGGCCATCCAGATATGTGGTGCACACGGAGTGACTGAAAATGCACCGTTTGGACGGTATTTGCGTGATGCAAAAGCCTATGAAATCGCAGGCGGATCGTCCGAGATATTAAAAAATACGATTGCCAAGCATTTGCTTAAGTTTGCCAGGACAACCATGCAGGGAGACCAGGTGTGATCACCGACTGGCTGTATGCGCTGGCCCAAGCGACACCCGAAAAAACCTTTCTCTACTTCGCAGACCGTCAGATCACTTACCGCCAAATGGCCGATATGGTGTCGGTTTGCGCACAGCGCCTGCATGCACAGGGCATTGCAGCGGGTCAAAATGTCGCGATGCTGTGTGGTAACCGACCGGCTTTCCTGATTGCCTGGTTTGCGGTCAGTGAACTTGGCGCGGTGGCTGTACCGTTGAATACCGGCCTGATCGGAGACGGCCTTCGTTACACACTGACACAAAGTGAATCAACGGTGCTCCTGATTGAGCCCAACCTGCTCGAAGAGAAGAGGGAAAGCTTGTCGTTGCTAGAGCGTGCGCTCGCTGTCACGTTGATCGATGAGGTGATGGAACAGCATGTCTCTGAGGCACCGCGATGGTCGCTTGCAAAGAGACCAGAACTGAGGGACCCGAACAGCATCCTGTATACCTCGGGTACCACCGGTCTACCCAAAGGGGCTGTGCTTCCCCACGGGTCGTATGTCGCTGCCGGAATCGACATGGTCCAGTCACTACAAATGACCGCAAACGACCGGATCCTTGTTTTCCTGCCCTTGTTTCATGCGAACCCGCAGATGTACGCAGTTGTGTCAACGCTTCGCGCCGGAGCCAGTATCGTTTTACTTCCAAAATTTTCAGCGAGTCATTTTTTTGACGACGCGATCCGATATGGCGCAACGGGGTTCACCTATGTCGGAACGGTGTTGTCGATTCTTGAAAAACAGGTCCCCGAGGCGCGCCACGATCATCGTCTGAAATGGTGTGTGGGTGGTGGAGCCCCCGAGCGTGTCTGGCGTGAGGTCCAGGGGCGTTTCGCGGTCGAGGTGCGTGAACTGTATGGCATGACAGAGACAGGCGGTTGGGTGTCGATGAATGTGGACGGTGCGACGCGATTTGGTTCTGTTGGCCGGGCGCGTGCGCAAGTTGACTTGTCCATTCGGAATGAACAAGGCCAGCCTCTCGGCGTCGGCCAGAAAGGTGAAATCGTTGTGTCGGCTGGCACAAGTCAAAAATTCTTCACCGGCTACTGGAACAATCCGCAGGCGACTGCGTCGACGCTACGTGACGGTTGGCTCTATACCGGTGATCGAGGCTGGCTCGATGAGGATGGTTATCTGTATTTTGACGGACGCGTGAAGGAGCTCATCAGACGAGGTGGGGAGATGATTGCGCCGACTGAAATTGAACAGCAACTTCTCAAGCACCCTGCTGTGCGTGACTGTGCGGTGGTAGGGGTCGCCGATGAAATGATGGGAGAGGAGGTGCAGGCCCTGGTGGTCTGTGTTGGCGTGGGAATTGACGCCGCGGCACTTCGCCAATTTTTGATCGGGAAAGTTCCCGATTTCATGTTGCCAAGGTACATCGGCTTTGTGGATGCGATCCCAAAGACCGAAACACAAAAGGTTAAGCGGCATGAACTTGCGGGGCTGGGTGTCAAGGTCGTGGATCTTGCCGCGCGTCAAGCATGAACAATGAATAATCAGTGAGGGGATCAATGACTAAACGATGGAAGCAACGACCACCGGGTTCAAACTGGGGCGATTTTGGTGACGATGACCAGCTGGGCCGACTGAACCTGCTGACACCACAAAAGGTGCTGGAAGGTGCGGCCGAAATACGCACGGGGCGCACCTTTAGCCTGAGTCTGCCGTTGAATTTGCCAGGTGGCAACGTATTGAATCCAGCACGACATGCACCGCGGCTGACCGCCACGCGGCGAAATGGCAAGGCGATGTTTTTGCATGAATTTTCGGGTGATCACAACACCACCGACGTGGCGTGTGATGACATGGTGACACTGAGCCTGCAGTATTCGACACAGTGGGACGCGCTGTCCCATATTGGCTCGCATTTTGATGCGAATCAGGACGGCACGGCCGAGATCGTGTTTTACAACGGCTTTACGGCCCTGGATGGATTTCTACACCCGGATCTGACACCTGACGGCTCGTCCTGCGCACGCAGGCTTGGCATCGAGCATATGGCTCGCAAGGGCGTGCAGGGGCGCGCCGTGATGGTGGACCTGCGCCATCACTACGGTGATGCGCGGCAGGTGATCGGCTACGAAAAATTGATGACTGTCCTGGAAAGGGACAACATTGACGTCCGACGTGGTGACATGCTTTGTATCCATACTGGATTTTCAGAGTTGATTCGCTCGATGGCTGGAAACCCGGACGCTGAAAAACTAAAAACGTCCTGCGCGGTCCTCGATGGGCAGGACCCATCCCTGCGTGACTGGATAGACAAGAGCGGAATCGCGACGTTGATTGCTGATAACTACGCGGTAGAAGACCGGCCATACGATTTTCATGGCGATGGTTGCAGCGCGTTGTTGCCACTCCATGAATTATGTTTGTTCAAACTCGGCATTCATCTCGGGGAGCTTTGGTATTTGACAGAATTGGCGGGGTGGCTGCGTGAGAATGGTCGCCACGCCTTCATGCTGACTGCTCCCCCTTTATACCTGCCAGGTGCGGTAGGTTCACCACTTAATCCGATCGCAACAGTTTGACCTGTTGAGAATAACCAACCATTGCGGGAATGACATGAAAATTGTAAATAACCACACTTTGCGGAAATGACATGAGAACTTTCAAAGACAAAAACGGTGTGGAAATCGTTGGCATCGGTATGCATTACGAGGAAATGCCCATCGGACGGGTTTTTCGCACTGTCGGGCGAACCATTACTGAGGCAGACTTGGTTAACTTCGTGAATGCGACGGGGTTTACAGAGGTACTTTTCACCAATCAGGAATTTTTGAAAGAAGAGTCAGACATCAAGGGGCGCGTTGTGCCAGGTGCCTTGGTTTACTGCATGTGTGAAGGCCTGCTGATGCAGGTGGCGATGCAGCACACTGGGTTCGCGTTTCTGGAGATGAACCTTAAGGTTGACGGCCCTACCTTTGTCGGTGACACCGTCTATGTCGAATGCACCGTGACCGAGGCCAGAAAGAGCGCCAGTCGCGGCGATCGAGGCCTGATTCGCACCACCAACAGGGTGATCAATCAACGTGGTGAACAGGTACTGACCTACACGCCGCTACGATTTGTGAAACGGCTCGCAGAAAGCTGACATCATTTATTGCGGGTTGGGGAGTCGACAAATGAAAAAAATAATCAAAATCGCAATCGTATCGATCATGTCCTTGACTGTCAGCCTCGGGGTGGCGCATGGCCAAGGTGCACCCAACTCCTGGCCGAACAAGCCGATTCATCTGCTGGTCGGCTTTGCCCCGGGTGGGCCGACGGACAATGTCGCGCGCATCATCGCAAAAGGTCTGGGGCAGGAACTTGGGCAGCCGGTAATTGTTGAAAATAAAGCCGGTGCCGGTGGCAACATCGCAGCCAATCTATTGAAGCAGGCGGCGCCCGACGGGTATACCTTTCTTTACAACACCTCCTCGATTGTGATCGCACCGTGGGTGTATCAGTCAGTCGGTTTCGACCCCTTGCGGGACTTCACGCCGATTGGCTTGGCTGCTGCTGTACCGCTCGTCCTTGTGGTCAATAACAAAGTCCCTGCGCGTTCACCCAAAGAACTCATCGACCTGATTCGGGCCAATCCAAACAAGCTTAATTACGCCTCTTCCGGAACCGGTGCGATCGAGCATTTGACGGCTGCACACCTTCTCAGTCTGACTGCAACGCAGGCAACGCATGTTCCGTATAAAGGGACTGCGCCCGCACAAGTGGATTTGATTGCCGGGGCAACTCAGTTCACAACCACCACACTCAATACGGCGCTTTCACCGGTTAAAAATGGTGAGCTAAGAGCGTTGGCAATCACCAGCAAAACACGTTCCCCGCTCATGCCTGAGGTGCCGACGGTCGATGAAATTCTGATTCCAGGTTTCGAAAGCCTGGCCTGGCAAGGCATGGTCGGACCCGGCGATACGCCAGACGCTATTGTGGAAAAAATGAATCTGGCTCTGAATAAGGTGCTTCGGTCTGACGCCGTCAAGGAGAGTCTGAAGCAACAGGGTACGTTTGTTTTGGGCGGCAGCCCACAAGAGTATTCGAAATATATTCGCGAAGAATCCGCGCGCTGGAAAGGCGTCGTCGCGCAGGCTGGCGTCACCGCCCAATAATGTGTAGCTCGGTCATCTCCCCCCTCGACTCGGTTGTGATGTCTTAATCGCCCAACTCGGCCGAAATCTTCTTGAAAGAATCCGCGCTATGGATGAAGGCCTTCACAACCAGAGGGTCGAAATGATTGCCGCTCTCAGAGACTATTTCATTCATGGCTTCATCGTGCGTCCACTTTTTCTTGTAGTGTCGAGGGCTCACCAGTGCATCGTACACATCTGCGAGCGCCATAATTCTGGCACCCAACGGAATACTCTCGCCCGCCAGTCCCCTTGGATAGCCACGTCCATCCCAGCGCTCATGATGCGCACCTGCTATTTCTATGGCCGTCACAATAATGGGATTTTTATAGTCAGTCGCATTTCTTGTGGCTGACAATACGTCCTCACCAATCAGGGTGTGCGATTTCATGATCTCCCATTCCGATTCCGACAGTGGGCCGGGTTTTAGAAGAATTGTGTCCGGTATACCCACTTTTCCGATGTCATGTAGGGGCGCCGCCCTGAACATCAGGTCAATGTCATCGTCATTCAGCTGTTGAGAATATGCAGAAATCTGCCTCAAACACCTGGCAAGAATTCGAACATAGTGCTGTGTCCTCATAATGTGATTTCCCGTCACATCATCACGGGCCAATGCGAGCGAATTCAGCGTGGCGAGCATTTGATCTTCTGCGAAGATTGTCCTTCGTTCTTCCTTTTTCCAAAGCCTTTCATACTGAAGGTTTCCAATCGCGACATAAACAAGAACGCTCGATGAGATGAGGAGCAACCTGAGAATAGTCGTTCGAGCATCTTCCTGAAAAATGGAGTAACCCGCTGACGGAAAATTGCCGATGCTATACAGCCGAAAGACTGACAACGTCAGCTCTATCAGCAGAATACAAATGAGCATCTTGAGATGAAAGGAGTTTTCCTTTTTTGAAATTTTCCAGAGCTCAAGCAGCGCCAAGAGAACAGGCAGGATGTAGAAGCCAGTTGTCACGTAAACACGCAAGGAAAAGCTGCTTGGCTGAACCAACAGCCATTGAAAGGCAATGGTGAATATAACTAGAGTGACGCCAACGCATGACAAATACGTGCCTGTTACGGGGGTATTCCAGGAACGTATCAGGAGCAAGATTGAAAAGGCAGCACAAATTGCAGATAGATTTCCAATAGAGAGAGCAACTTGCTGACTATAAGGCACCAGGCAATAACTACCTGATGAAATTGTCATGAGTCCCAGAGCCAGCGTCCAATAGACGGACTGTCCGGAATATCTGGATTTGAATAAGCTTGGCTTTGAACCAATCCACATCCCCAGAATAATCAAAAAAATGATTAAGTAAAAAATTTGATTGAATTGTTCCACTGTTCTCTGTCAGACCAGATTGAACCGTTCCGGGGCGGTTGGGCCGTCAATAGCAACGCATGCTGCTTTAGCGACGCTCACTACCTTCCTTGCGTTCGGCGCCTTCGCGGCGGGGTTCTCGGCGTTCTTCCCTGCGCTGTGCACCTTCTTGGCGCTCAGCACTTGTCCTGCGCTCGCCAGCCTCGTTTCGTGTGGCGCCCATGCCTTCTGAAGACTCTTTGCTGTTGGCTTTTTCTTCGCCATGATCTGCGGAGTACGCGCCGTATCCCTTGGGTTGAGCCGCCTCATTTCGCGTGCCGCCTAAACCCTCAGAGGACTCTTTGCTGCCTGGCTTTTCCTCGGCATTCGCAGCGTTGTGACTTTCGTAATTGTTGTAATTACTCTTGGCCTGTGATTCTGCATTGTTCACGCGGCTCTGATTGGCAGGCGACATCTTGTTGTAGGCATTTGACGCATCGGTCTTGGCCTCGGCAGTGCCATGTTGAATCGCGCTGCGCTCAGCGGCCTGTTGCGCAGCGGTCTGATTGCCTGGCGTGCCATATTTATTCTGAAGGTTGGTGTTATTGAAAGGCACGCCGCCATTGTGCGCAGAGTTGTAATTCCAGTTGCCGTTGTTGCTGAAATTATTCGAACGATTATTAATATTATTGTTGCTGTTGTTGAAGTTATTGAAGCTGTTGTTGTTGATGTTGATGGAGCCCTGGTTCCAGTTTGGGCTCGACCAAAGGGAGCCGCCAACCGCCATGCCCATGCCAAACGACATCATGCCAACCGCAGCCATCGCACCGCCTGAATATCCAGGGGCCGGCGCATAGGGGGCGCCATAGCCATAACCGTAGGCAGGCGCGGGCGGGTAGGCTGCATACGGCCAGGCACCATAGACTACAGTGGGGTTGTACTGCGGCACATAGATCACCTCGGGGTTGGCTGGTGCGATCACAATGTTAGATTGCGGATCTGCCGACACCGTCATCTGTTCGCTGGTTTTCAGGTGACCAGCCTGCTGGGCCTTGACGCGCAACGACTGGATCGCAGCCATCACCTCCTTGGGTTGCGCCAGATACGCTTCACCCAGAGACTGCGTCCAGTCGAGTTTTTCGCCCAGAGCATTGAGTGCTGCGGGAAAGGCGACAAGCGACTTGACACTGTTGTCCCACTTCTCGGGCGCCAGTGCGGCCTTGAGCGCCTCACCCTTGATGGTGGCATGGTCGTGCAGCCAACTCGTTGCCTCTGCAATCTCCAGGGGATACGTCGAGGCCAT
>CAIJKV010000178.1 GCA_903821335.1 uncultured beta proteobacterium | reverse complement strand
TGGCTAGCCGTACTGCTTGCCGATCCATTTGCGATACTCGCCGCTGGTCACACCCTCAACCCATTTTGGGTTGTCCAGATACCATTGCACGGTTTTCTGGATGCCGGTTTCAAAGGTTTCCGCAGGCTTCCAGCCCAGTTCGCGTTCGATCTTGTGTGCGTCGATCGCGTAGCGGCGATCATGGCCTGGTCGGTCCGTCACGTAGGTGACCTGGTCGAAGTAGGGCTTGCCGTCAGCACGTGGGCGCAAGACATCCAGGCGACTGCAAATGGTCTTGACGACATCCAGATTGGCTTTCTCGTTCCAGCCACCGATGTTGTAAGTCTCGCCGATGCGGCCCGCTTCCAGCACGCGGGCAATGGCGCGGCAGTGGTCCTCGACGTAGAGCCAGTCCCGGATTTGCTGACCGTCACCGTAAATCGGCAACGGCTTGCCATTGAGCGCATTCAGGATCACCAGCGGGATCAGTTTTTCCGGGAAATGATACGGGCCATAATTGTTGCTGCAGTTGGTGGTGAGCACCGGCAGGCCATAGGTGTGGTGCCAGGCCCGAACCAGGTGGTCTGATGAGGCCTTGCTGGCGGCGTAGGGACTGTTGGGTTCGTACGCCTTGGTCTCTGCAAACGCAGGATCGTTGGGCCCCAGTGTGCCGTAGACCTCGTCGGTCGAGACGTGCAGGAAGCGGAACGCCTGCTTTTCGGCCTCAGGCAGTCCGGACCAGTGCGCGCGCACGGATTCCAGCAGATTGAAGGTGCCGATGATGTTGGTCTGCATGAACTCACCTGGACCCAGGATCGAGCGGTCGACATGCGACTCCGCTGCAAAATTCAGGATCGCGCGGGGTTGATGCGCTTGAAGCAGCGTGGTGACAAGTTCGCGGTCACCGATATCGCCCTGTACAAAGATGTGGCGCTTGTCGTTGGCAAGCGACGCCAGGTTTTCAAGGTTCCCCGCATAGGTCAGCTTGTCCAGATTGATGACGGGTTCGTCATGGCTGGCGAGCCAGGTATGCACAAAATTACTGCCGATAAAACCGGCACAGCCTGTGACAAGGATCATGATGCGTCGCTTAAGGGGGGGAATGCGTCGATTGTAAGGGATTGGGTCCGGGCCGGCGCTCTAAAACATCGTCTGATATCTTGGTTGCGGTAAGCTTTATTGACCATGAACAAACTTGAACAATTGCGCGCCGGCAAACTCGGCGGTGTGACCCGGCTGAACCTGTCTTGCGGCCTGAAGACGTTTCCCCGGGAGATCCTTGAGCTGGGCGATACGCTCGAGGCGCTGGATTTGTCTGGCAACGACCTGTCGTCCCTGCCAGACGACCTGCCCCGCTTGCACAAGCTGAAAATCCTGTTCTGTTCGAACAACCCGTTTACCGAGTTGCCAGAGGTGTTAGGGCAATGCGCGCAACTCAGTATGGTGGGGTTTCGGGCCAATCAGCTCCACACTGTGTCGGCGGCGTCGCTGCCCCCGTCGCTGCGCTGGCTGATCTTGACGGGCAACCAGCTTGAGACTCTTCCGGCCGAACTTGGGCAGTGCGGGCAATTGCAAAAGCTGATGGTGGCCGGCAACCGGCTGCAGAGCTTGCCAGCGGAAATGGCGGCATGCCACCGGCTCGAGCTGCTGCGAATCGCGGCGAACCGGTTTGAGTGCCTGCCCGACTGGCTGACCGCGTTGCCACGCTTGTCCTGGCTGAGTTATTCAGGCAACCCGGTATGCGAAAGTCAGGAAGATGAGGTGCTGACGCACACGCCCGTCCCCAGCATCGCCTGGAAGTATCTGCAATTACTGGACAAGCTGGGCGAGGGGGCCTCGGGGGTGATTTATCGGGCAATATGGCGTGAGCCGGGATCCCCGTTCGATTCGCCACGTGACGTGGCGGTCAAACTATTCAAAGGCGCGTTGACCAGTGATGGCTTGCCGCTCAGCGAAATGGCCGCCTGCATGCAGGCCGGCGAGCACCCCAACCTGATCGACGTGCTGGGAAAAATCAGTGGCCATCCGGATGGTGCAGTGGGCTTGGTGATGGCGCTTGTCGATGCGAGTTATGTCAACCTGGCGGGCCCGCCCAGTCTGGACTCCTGCACGCGCGATGTCTATGCAGCAGATACGACGTTCAGCCTGGCAACGGTGGCCCGCATGGCCGCAGGGCTGTCTGGTGTCGGACAACAACTGCATGCGCGCGGCATTCTGCATGGCGACCTGTATGGGCACAATATTTTGTTGCGCGAAGACGGTGACGCGTTGCTCGGGGACTTTGGTGCGGCTTCGTTGGTTGACCCGCAAGATCAGCGGCGAGCCCAGGCCTTGCAACGCCTTGAGGTCCGGGCGTTTGGCTGTTTACTACAGGAGTTGCTCGAGCGTTGTGTTGACGCCTCAAGCAACCCGACAGGCCGTACGCTCAACGATCTGGCCAAGAGCTGCCTGCAGGAAAACGTTGCGCGACGCCCACTGTTTGCGGACATCCATCAGGTGCTGTCCAGGCTGGCTTAGTCGGGTGCAGGCGTCGTCGCCCCATCCCCCAGCCCACGCTGCATCAGTGCGGTATCACGCCAGGCGTCAAACTTGAACCCCACGTTCTTGAGTGTGCCGGCCAGCACAAAACCCTGGCTGGCATGCACGGCCATCGAGGCCGGGTTGTTGTCACCAATCACGGCAATCATCTGGCGCCAGCCCCCCGCGGTGCACCGGCTGATGACCTCGGCCAGCAACTTGGCTCCGACACCCTGGCGAGCCATGTCTTTGTGCACGTAGACGGAGTCTTCGCAGGTAAAGCGATAGGCCGGACGGGCCCGGTACAGGGTTGCGTAGCCATAGCCCAGAATGACCCCACCACGCTCGGCCACGATGTAGGGCAGACCCTTGGACACGACCTCGGCCCGGCGTTCGTGCATCTGGTCGACCGTCGGCGGCTCGATTTCAAACGACGCGGTGCCATGCAGGACATGGTGCGAATAAATCGCCTGGATGGACGGTACGTCGGCCGGGGTGCTATCGCGGACGACCAGGCTGGAGCTTGACATGGCGTGATTAGAATCCGAACAGACGTTGCGGGTTATCGGTCAAGATCATCTTACGAATCTTCTCGTCGTCTGTCCAGCGTGCCAGCAGGTTGAATAATTCAACAGAGCTATGTTCACCGAAGGACAGGTGCGGATAATCGCTGCCCCAGATCAACCGATCAGGGGCGGCCTGCATCAGTGCGCGCGCCAGCGGGTCGGCGTCGGTAAATTGCGGGACTTTGGACATGCGATAGATGCCCGTGAGCTTGACGTAGGCGTTACGGTCCCCGTGATTGACCAGTTCAAGCAACGCCTGAAAGCCGGGGGCATCGACGCCGTCCTTGCCCAGATTCATACCCATGTGCGCCATTGAGAACGGCAG
>CAIJKV010000177.1 GCA_903821335.1 uncultured beta proteobacterium | reverse complement strand
GCAGACCGACTGGCCTTCGCCTCGGAATTAAAGGCGCTGGTGCCGATGCTGGAATCTCGACCCGGCCTGAACGTCGAGGCCGTGGACATGTACCTGCATTATCAGTACGTTCCAGAGCCGCACACACTGCTCGTGGGTGTGTATAAGCTTGCCGCCGGCCACACGCTGTTGCTGTCGCCCGACGACTGGCAAGCCGCGCCGCAGTGCTACTGGTCGGTCGAACAGGTTCACGAACCTAAACCACATACGACCGATACGGCGATGATTCTGGGTGAAATACGCGATGCCGTCGAGGAGGCGGTCAAGTTGACGCTGAGGGCCGATGTGCCCGTGGGCATTGCGTTGTCAGGCGGAATCGACTCAGGCGCCATTGCAGTGCTGGCGCAGAAAAATTATCCGGAACCCATGCATGCTTTTTGCGTGGGTTACCCCGGTCGGCCGAAATACGATGAACGCGCCCAGGCGCGTGCGTTGGCTGAGTCGCTCGGGATGATTGTCCATGAGGTCGAGTTGCCGGTCGCGAGTTTCGTGGACTTTTTCCCCCAACTGGTGCGCATCATGGACGAGCCGATTGCCGACCCTGCGGCATTTGGCCACTATTCCGTACCCAAGGCGGCCGCCGACCAGGGCATCAAGGTGTTGCTTTCCGGAATTGGTGGCGATGAAATATTTTGGGGCTATCACTGGGTCACCCAGTCGGTGGAACTGAATCAGCTCGTTTCCCGTCACCCACTGTTCGGTACCTTCGCGAGTTGGCTGGGTTCAACTGCGGCGCAGACTTTCCTGTACAAACTTGAGAGTAATCCGCACACCCCTGCAGCCCTCAAACCCTGGGCAGGCGTCCTGCGAAAGCTGGGCGACCCGCACCGATCGCCCGATCAGTTGCTTTTCTATACGCTGGCCTACGACTTTGACGACGCCTTTGGGGTCAAGCAAAGCGTCTATGGGCCTGCGATGCGTAATCTGCCTGCTGGTAATCCGTTTACGCCCACGGCCCTCGGCCCCCGCAGTACCGAGCAGATTCCGGCGGCAGTGGTCCGAATGCTGTTCGAGACCTGGCTGGTTTCCAACTGTCTGTCGCTAGGGGATCGCGTCAGCATGGGCGTGAGCGTTGAAACGCGCACGCCCTTCCTGGACGTACGGCTGATTGAGCTTGTCATGGCCTGGCGGGCGAATAACCCCGATCACGCGCTGGGCCAAAAGGCCTGGCTGCGCGCGGCACTCAAAGGCGTCGTGCCCGATGACATCCTCGCCCGGCCCAAGGCTGGCTTTCAGCCCCCCGTGCGGGAGTGGCTGTCAGGCGTGGTGAGCCGGTACGTCGACGTGCTGCGCGATGGCCAACTGGTCAGGGAGGGTGTGCTGGCGCGGGAAAAGATGGACCACATCTGCACGACGCTGCCGCATCAAGACTGGATCGGCATGTACTTCACCTACAAACTGATTTTGCTTGAGATGTGGTACCAACAGGTCGTGGCGGCATGAACCACGTGCAACCCTGCGTCCTGGTCTATAACCCGCTGGCGGGACATGGGCACCTGGACTCGTGGAATGCCATGTTCATTTCCCTGTTGCTGGCGGGTGGCTATCGTGTGCTGGCCCTGACACCGGATGTTGCGGCCTTGCGGCAACGGCTGGAACTGACTGGTGCCGGTCAGTCTCCAAACCTGCAGGTTCTGGACTGGGATGTGTTACGGCGCAACGTGGCCCAGCGTGTCGTTGGACGGCTCGGCCGCATGGTCGCCGGGCTGGGTGCCCGAACGGCTGCGCCCGAGACTGCCGGCAAAGATGATCCTGAGCTTCACTACCTCGAACCTCTGGAATTCGCGCAGCGGGTGCGCGAGGCGGTAAAAAAAGTCGCCTGGAAACCGCACCTGATCCTGAACATGTACATGGACTTGTATCGGACTGACGGCCCGCGGTGGCAGGCGTTTGACCGGGAGCATACGCAGCAGGCGCCAGCCAGGAAGTTGAGCGGGGTGCATGCTGGGGCGCCTGCCGGGCCGATACCCTGGGTTGGCCTGCGCTTTATTCCCTGGGCGACCCCCGGCGAGGGGTATTACCAGACCACCTCCCTGAGCGGGATGTGCTTTCTGGACCAAGCGGTGGTGGCCACTTACCAGGCCCAGCTGCCGGAGAAACAGTTTTTTTACCTGCCCGATATCACCCATGCCGACTTGCCCCAGTCGCCAAACGCACTCGCGCTGGAAATCAAGCGTCAGGCCCAGGGCCGGACCATCGTGTTCATGGGTGGCACCAT
>CAIJKV010000176.1 GCA_903821335.1 uncultured beta proteobacterium | reverse complement strand
TTCTGCCGGTGTGCCCGCAGGGGCCAGGAACATGACCCAGCTTGAGGACACGATGGCAGGCCCCCCGGACTGTGGCACGGTGGGGACATTGGGTGCGACGGGCAGTCGTTCGGCTGAGAACATGCCGAGTGCCTTGATTTTCCCGCTGTTGACATGCTGCATCATCGAGCTGGGGACGTCGACCATGATCTGTACGTTGCCAGCGGTCAGGTCGGTCAAGGCCGGGGCGGTGCCCTTGTAGGGGATATGGACCATGTCGATGCCGGCGGTCTGCTTGAGCAGTTCCGAGGTCAGGTGGGCCGCAGACCCCACGCCAGACGAGGCAAACGAGACTTTGCCCGGGTTGGCCTTGGCATAGGCGATGAGCTCGCCGACCGTGTTGGGCGCAAACGAGTTGCTGGCCGTGATGATCAGGGGTGACACGGCGACCAGCGAAATCGGGATCAGGGACTTGACCGGGTCTACCATGATGCGGTTTTCATACAGCGTCGCGTTGGCGGCGTGCGCGGTGATCACCGTCAGGATGGTGTAGCCGTCCGGGTTGGCGCGGGCCACTGACTCGACGCCGATGATGGAATTGGCGCCGGGTTTGTTTTCAACGACGATGGTCTGACCCAGAATTTGCTGCACACGCGCCGTGACCATGCGCGTGACGGTATCGGTATAACCGCCTGGCGTGTAGGGCACGACCCAGCGTATCTGTTTGGTGGGGTAGGCCTGTGCCGAGGCGGCGGTCGCAGCCAGGGACAACAGTAACGTCAGAGCGGTTTTTATCAGTTTCATGTTTGGTCTCCAGCCTCTATTTTGCATCAGATGACTACACTACTGCATTGATACGGAACATGTCACCATGGAACTCACCCTGAAAGAGCGTCTGTACAGGATTATTTTCGAGTCTGACACGCCGGCCGGCCTGTTGTTTGACAAGATACTGATCTATACGATTCTGGTGTCGTTGTTGTCGGTGATTCTGGATAGCATCGGGCCGATTTCGCATCGTTTCCATCAGTCGTTCAACCTGTTTGAATGGTTGTTCACGTTGCTGTTTTCGGTCGAGTACGCACTCAGGGTGTACTGCTCAAGGGACCGGATGCGCTATGTGCTGAGCTTCTACGGCCTGGTTGACCTGATGGCGGTCATCCCGACCTATCTTGCGCTGTTCTTCCCGGAGTTGCATGCACTGATAGACGTCAGGGTGTTGCGCCTGATCCGGGTGTTTCGGGTATTTAAGCTGACGGCCTATATGCAGGAATACGCCCACCTTGCCGCAGCGTTTACCGCCAGCCGGCGCAAGATTGTCGTGTTCCTGTCGATCGTGCTGGCGGTCATGATGGTGATGGGCACACTGATGTATGTCATCGAAGGCCAGGAAAATGGCTTTACCAGTATTCCGGTGGGGATCTATTGGGCGATTACGACGATGACGACTGTCGGGTATGGCGACGTGACACCTAAAACTGACCTGGGGCAGGTGATCGCGTCCGTGATGATGCTGATGGGTTGGGGTACGCTGGCGGTGCCAACCGGCATCATGACCGCCGAGATGTCACGCCAGTATCGTGATGGCAAGCAAGGCCAGACATGCGCCCGCTGTGGGATGGAGGACCTGGCGCCCGATGACCGTTACTGCCGCCGGTGCGGTGAAAAATTGCCTTCCGCCTAGCGGTGCCAGCCACCACCGCGGTAGCCACCACCACCGTGCCAACCGCCGCCATTCCAGCCACGGTAGCCGTAGCCGTAGCCACCGCCGCCCCAGTACCCCAAGCCCACCCCGAGTGCGACACCCACGCCAAACGGCACGATCGGGTTATAGGGCACGGCATAGGGGTAGGGA
>CAIJKV010000175.1 GCA_903821335.1 uncultured beta proteobacterium | reverse complement strand
TTCTCTTCGCTGGCAGCCATGGTCGACCTGGCGCGTTCGGGTTTCGGGATTGCGCCACTGCCCGTGGCAGTCATCCACAAGGATGTGACAGAGGGGCGGCTGGTGCTGCTGGACGTCGCGCAGCCGCCTGCCGCGTTGCCGTTGGTCGCCAGCCTGCGCATGGAACACTCATCGCCGTTGGCCGAGGCGCTGGTGCTGCTCGCGCGTGAGGCCAATGAACGATTCACGGCCAGTTGCCCGCAGAGTCTGGCCACCTCAGTGGCCACCTCTCTGGCCACCCCTTGAGGTCGCTGTCATTTTTATATCTTTACATCAGTAATTCCTATCAGTCGACCCAATTATTTTTCGGTTGACCGCAGCGCCTGCCTCAGGCAACACTCAGCAAACTGATTCGGGCGTATCGCGCCCTGGCCTGATTGTGATGGGATGGTGATATGCAAACGACCGCCAACATGACGTCTGCCAAAGAGGATGCCCTAGCCAATGCTGCGCATGCTGCACGCAGCCGCATCCGTCGTGGTGCCTACCGTGCCCACACTGCGGGTCTGGCGCCCGGGCATGTCCAGGGCAATCTGATGATCTTGCCCAGTGACCTGGCTCATGATTTCCTGCTGTTCTGCCAACGCAATCCCCAGCCCTGTCCGATTCTGGCGGTGTCTGAACCGGGCGATCCGATGCTACCGACGTTGGGACGCGACATTGACATCCGTTATGACGTCCCGCGCTATCGGGTCTGGATTGATGGCGACCTGGTCGACGAACCCGAAGACATCGCGGGCGTCTGGCGCAATGATTTGGTGACGTTCGTGCTTGGCTGTTCGTTCTCCTTTGAGCAAGCCCTGGTTGAGGCTGGCATCCCCATGCGTCACATTGAGCAGGGGACCAATGTGCCGATGTACCTCACCAACATCGCTTGCGAACCTGCGGGCGTCTTTCACGGCCAGATGGTGGTTTCCATGCGTCCGATGAAACCGGCCGATGCCGTGCGCGCGGTGCAGGTCACCTCGCGGTTTCCGCGCGTGCATGGTGCGCCGGTCCATATTGGCTTGCCCCACATGATCGGTATCAAGGATCTGAATGCGCCTGATTTTGGCGACGCAGTGCGGGTAAACGATGATGAGTTGCCGGTGTTCTGGGCCTGCGGCGTGACGCCCCAGTCTGTTGCCATGGCGGTGCGACCGCCCTTTTGCGTGACGCACGCCCCCGGTTCCATGCTGATTACCGATTTGCTCAACACCCGGTTGGCAAGTTTCTGAATTTCCACGTTTTCCAGGAGTCCGACCATGAAAGCTTTTAAGCTATCGATTGCCTTTGCCGCATTGTCGGCTTGCCTGCAGGTCGTTCCGGCGATGGCGCAAGCGGTCGCAGCGGGCCCTAAACTTGCGGTCCAGGCCATTACGCAGGTGACGGGCAACATGCCCCAGTACACCGCAGTCGATGTGCCTTTGCTGCGTGATGGCATGGCGAGCGCGACAGGTGGTCGCGTGGAAGTGACCCTGTCTGCCTGGCCTGAACGCAATGTCAATGGTCCGGAAGTGCTGCGTCTGGTGCGTTCCGGGCAGGTGGATATTGCCGCGGCGCCCCTGACCACGGTGTCGGGCGATGTGCCGATGCTCGATGGTGTGGATCTTGCCGGCATGAACCCTGACATTGCCCAGGCCCGTCGCGTGGCGGACGCCATGATGCCGGTTGCAAATATTGAGCTTGAGAAGCTTGGCATTAAACTTGTCGCCACATACCCCTTTTCAGGGCAAATGCTGTTTTGCCGTAAGCCCATCGCCACGCTGGCTGACCTGAAAGGACTGAAGGTGCGCACCAACGGCCCGTCTTCAGCTGATCTGATCAAGGCGCTGGGCGGTCAACCTGTGTCGCTGGCATTTGGCGAGGTTTATACCGCGCTTGAACGCGGTACGGTGGACTGCGGCATCACCGGTTCGGGTTCAGGCAATAGTGTCAAGTGGCCTGAAGTCACCACGCACCTCTACACCATGCCCTTGTCCTGGTCGACCTCCGGTTACTTCGTGAACCTGGCTTGGTGGAATAAGCTCGATCCGACCATCCGTGCCGAGTTTGAAAAGACATTTTCCGCGATCCAGGACGCACAGTGGAAGCTGGGCGTGGTAGCGACCGCCGATGGGGTCGCCTGCAACGTGGGTCGCGCGGATGGCTGCAAACTGGCGACGCTGATGAAAAAGCCGATGATTGAAGTCATTGCGCAGCCTGACGCGGCGGCAGTCGTGAAAAAAGACCTGGCTGAAACGGTGTTGCCAGGCTGGGTCAAGCGCTGCGGTGATCGTTGTGGTGTGATTTATAACCAAGTGATTGCACCGATCACTGGCATCACGTACACCGCTGGTAAATAGGCATGTATCGATGTCTTGAATGGATCAGCCACCGCGCGATGTCGATCGCCGGCTTTTGTTACCTTCTCATCACCGTGCTGATCTGTTTTGACATCGGTGCCCGCCACCTGCTTGGTTTCTCAAGCGAGTCCACCATTGAGTTGACCGGCTACCTGATGGCGGTCGGCATGAGTTGGGGGCTGGCGGGCACGCTATTTGAGCGTGGTCATGTGCGCATTGATGTGCTGGTGCAAAAAGTGCCCCTGCACATCCGGGTATGGCTGCATATGGCGTCGCTGATCGCCTTGATTGTGTCAACAGGCTTCTATGTCTGGGGAGCCGTGGCCCTTGCGCGTGATTCGTTCGCGTTTGGCGCCACGGATCTGTCCACCTTGCGCACCCCGCTGGCGATTCCCCAAGGGTTGTGGGCGGCCGGTTTCGTGCTGTTGTTGCTGGCGGCGCTGGCACTTGCTTTTCGCGCGGTTGGACAGTTGGCGACGGGCCAGTACCAAGCGATGGATCGTGCCCTGATGGCGCGCACCTACGAAGATGAGGCGGCTGAAACCCTCGAGGCCGTCGCAGAGGCACAGACCCTGATGCAACGCCCCGTCGTGGTTGACGGAGAAAAGAAATGATTGCCATTGTTTTTATTGTCGTGATGGCAATCGTGATCGGTGCGGCCACACTGCTTGGTGGTAGCGGTGGCGTGGCCGTGATGTCTGCTACCAGTGTGCCCTGGTGGGCGTTGGTGGCCGTACTGGTGGCTTTCATCGGCTTTTTTGCAGGGGGCATCTATGTCGGCGCGGCATTGTCGTCGCTGGCTTTGCTGGCTGGCTTTGGTTTGTCTGATCGCCCGTTCTGGAACTTTATCGGTGAGATGATCTGGGCACCGTCGACAAATTTTGTACTGGTGTCGGTGCCACTTTTCCTGTTGATGGGCGAAATCATGCTGCGCGCCGGTTTGTCCGAGCGCTTGTATCGCGCCCTCAACGTCTGGATGGGACGTTTGCCCGGGGGGTTGTTGCACACCAATATCTTGGCTTGTGGCGTGTTTTCAGCGATTGCCGGATCCAGCGTCGCCACGGCGGCGACGATGGGTTCCGTGGCCTTGCCTTATTTCGAAAAAAGTCATTACCCGCCTAAACTCGTGCTGGGTTCGCTTGCCGCGGGCGGGGCGCTGGGCAACTTGATTCCACCAGGGATCACTTTCATCATTTACGGGCTGATTACCGAAACATCGGTGGGCGCCTTGTACATTGCGGCGATTGGCCCCAGCATTCTTGTCGTACTGCTGTTCATCCTGGTGATTCTCTATTACAGCTACAAACTGAAGCTGCATGGCGAGGCCTCCGGGGTTCCCGTCACCTGGCGGGATCGTGTCGCCAGCCTGTCAGACCTGTTGCCCACCGCGTTGCTGATTGGACTGGTGCTGGGTACGATTTACGCTGGCGTTGCAACGCCGACCGAGTCGGCCGCGCTGGGCGTTGCCGGCAGTGTGATCCTGGCCTTGGTCGACCGAAAGCTCAACTGGAAAATGGTCGCAGAGTCCATGCACTCTACTGCGCGTACCACATCGATGATTGCGTTCATCCTGTTCGGCGCCTATTTCCTGAATTACATCCTGTCGTCGCTTGGCATTCCCCAGATGTTGGCCAAGTTCCTGACTGCCCTGCCTTTGCCGGGCTGGGCGATCATGCTGGTGATTATCGGTTTTTATCTCGCACTTGGCACGTTCATGGAAGGTCTGTCGATGGTGATCACCACCATTCCGCTGCTGTTTCCTGTGGTCAAGGCGCTTGGCTATGATCCGATCTGGTTCGGGGTGGTGATTACCATGCTTGTCGAAATCGCCATGATCAGCCCGCCAGACGGTACCGTGCTATACGTGTTGCAGGGTATGCGGCGCCAGCCTGGTCCCATTACCGACGTGTTTTCCGGTGTGATGCCATTCATGTTCGTCTACATGATCGCCATTCTCATTCTGATGCTGTTCCCGTCGATTGCCTTGTGGCTGCCGTCTGTACTAGCTTGAATCCAGTTTGTATATTTCTGATTCACTTTCTTAGGCGTTTCGCCCGCTCATGACACCACATCTCTATTTTTCCTGCGAAGCCGTTTCGCAGGACGGCACGGTCCAGACCGCTCTGCACGCGGTCGCACCCACGCACTTCGTGATTGCCGGCTGGACGGGTCGCGATGCAGATGCCATTAGGCATCATATCCATGAGCTCGAGGCGCTCGGCGTCCCGGCACCCTCAAGTGTGCCGCTGTATTACCGAGGCAGTGCCAGTTTGCTGACACAGGCCGACACCATCGAGGTCCTCGGCCCGGACAGTTCCGGAGAGGCAGAACCCGTGTTGTTCTTCGCGGCGGGTGAGTGGTGGTTGACGGTTGGGTCGGATCATACCGACCGAAAAGTTGAAACCTACTCGGTGGCAGTGTCCAAGCAAATGTGTCCCAAGCCGATCGGGACGGCTGCCTGGCGCTGGGCGGATGTGGCCGACTATCAGGATGAGCTTGAACTGCGCTCGCGCATTTTCGAAAGCGGCCAATGGACGGACTATCAGGAAGGTCAGTTCGCCTCGATCCGACCGCTGGTGTCGTTGCGCGACGGATGTTATCCGGGCGAACAGGTCGATGTGGGCAGTTTCGTGTCGTGCGGGACGCTGACCGCGATCAAGAACGCGGCCGGGCAGGGCATTCGTCCCGCTGCGCAGATGGAGCTTGAGATCCGTGACCCGCGTCGCAACCGCCGTATTGTGCACCGGTACAGCGTTGAGATGTTGCCCGTGATCGCCTAAGCTTCTTCATTCAATTCAATTCAATTCAATTCAAACCAATCCAAACGTTACCGATTCAGATACCCATGGCACACATTACCGACACGATTGTTGAAGTGAACGCACGCCTGACGCGAGGCGACACCACCCGCGAGGCGCTGGTGAACCAGGCACTCGTTGGTGCTGCCAGCAGCGCCGCCGCGCATGTATTTACCAAACTCTATGCTGATGCCGCCCTGGCTGCTGCACGCAATGCCGATGCGGCCCATGCGGCAGGTGTTGTCCAGCCTGCGCTGGCCGGGTTGCCCGTCACAATCAAAGATTTGTATGGTGTGGCGGGTGAGACCACCATGTCTGGCTCGATCGTGTGCCGGGGCGAGCCGGTACAACTGGCTGATGCGCCTGCTGTGGCACGTTTGCGTGCGGCGGGTTCAGCCATTATCGGCAAGACCAACATGACGGAATTCGCCTTTTCAGGCGTCGGGATCAATCCGCATTACGGCACCCCCGTGAACCCTGCCGACCCGACGGTCGCACGCATTCCGGGTGGCTCCTCTTCGGGTGCCGCCGTGTCCGTGGCGCTGGGCCTGGCGGTTGCCGGCCTGGGGTCCGATACGGGCGGCTCGATCCGCATACCCGCTGCCCTGAACGGACTGGTTGGGTTTAAAAGCACGCAAAACCGGGTGCCGCTCGAAGGTGCCCTGGAGCTTTCACGTTCGCTGGACACCGTCTGCGCCATGACCCGTAGCGTCGGTGATTGCCTCATTGTCGATGCGGTACTGTCCGGTGCCATGTTGCCGGTGCGCCGTCGCCCGTTGGCTGGGATGCGTTTCGCCATTCCTCAGACCGTGCTGCTCGATGGACTGGAACCTGCCGTGGCGCAGGCGTTCAGTCGGGCCGTCGCGACCTTGTCGCAGGCAGGTGCACTGATCGTTGATATCAAGCTTTCCGAACTGGCCGAGATTCCCGCGCTGAACGCGCCAGGTGGCCTGTCGCCCGTTGAAGCGTATGCCGAACATCACGCGCGCCTGGCGCGGGCAAAGGAATTTTTTGATCCGCGTGTCGCGATGCGCATGATGCTGGGGGCAACGGTGACCGCGCAGCAGTACATCGCCTTGCAGGACAATCGTCGCGACTGGATCGCGCGCACCGAGCGAGCGGTGGAAGGGTTCGATGCGATTCTGTGCCCGACAGTCCCGATCATTGCGCCTGAAATCGCGAAGCTCGTTGAGTCCGATGAGGTGTTTTTCAAAGCCAATGGCTTGTTGTTGCGCAATACCTTTGCCATCAACTTCCTTGATGGTTGCGCGTTCAGTATTCCCTGCCAGACCCAGGGCGAACTGCCCGTTGGGTTGATGGTGTCCTCAGTACGGGGTGACGACGCGCGGTTGGCGGCTGTGGCACTGGCGGTAGAGCTCGCGCTGGTCTGAAACAAATGAAATCAATCGTAACGACTACAATTGAGCCACCCTGCATGCAGTGACCGAAACAAGCGTAGCGTAAGCATCAGTCAGTCAATCAAGGAGATTGATCATGTTTTCGCTCAAAAACAGCGTGTTCGGTGATGTGGGTACTTCGGCTAAAAGCAGCCTGCTGGGGCTGTTGTTGTTGCTGACGGGTTGCGCAGCTTATGTGCAGCAGCCCATGGGTTACGGATATGGCTATGGTCATGGCTATGCGCCAGTGCCGTACTATTCAACCTACACTGCGCCGGTTGTGACCTATGGGTATCGGGAACACGGCCACGCGCCTGAATGGCGTGAACATCAAAAGCGTCACCGCGGATAACGTGCGGCGTTGAACCGCCTGGCGGGAGATTGAATGAAAGTACCAAAACGGCTCGCTCCGCTGGTCGAAGAAGGGCTGATCGATGAAGTGCTGAGCCAGTTAATGAGCGGAAAGGAAGCTACCGTCTACGTGGTGCGCTGCGGCACTACGGTGCGTTGCGCCAAGGTCTACAAGGACGCCAAGCAGCGCAGTTTTCGTCAGGCGGCGTCCTATCTGGACGGCCGCAAGGTCAAGAATAGCCGCGAAGCGCGCGCCATGGAAAAAGGTTCCCGTTATGGGCGCCAGATGCAGGAAGAGCACTGGCAGAACGCTGAGGTCGATGCGTTATTCAAGCTGGCCAGCGCTGGCGTGCGCGTGCCCAAGCCGCAGATATGCACCGATGGCGTCTTGTTGATGGAACTGGTGACGGACGGCGAGGGTAATGTGGCACCGCGTCTGAACGACGTTGACCTGACCGAAGCACGCGCCCTGGAACTGCACGCGATGCTGCTGGGGCAGGTCGTGCTGATGTTGTGCGCGGGCACTGTGCATGGCGATTTGTCTGAATTCAATATTCTGCTCGCGGACGATGGCCCGGTGATCATTGATCTGCCTCAGGCGGTCGATGCGGCTGGAAACAACCAGGCCTCTGCCATGCTTGAGCGCGATGTCGACAACCTTGCGCATTACTTTGGTCGATTTGCGCCCCAACTGATTGGTACGCAATACGGCAAGGAAATCTGGCGTTTGTACGAAGCCGGCAAGCTCACTCC
>CAIJKV010000174.1 GCA_903821335.1 uncultured beta proteobacterium | reverse complement strand
GCCGGATGCGGGGCCACAAATCGCCGGGTCGCTGCCCTATACGTCGACGGTAGCACGGTATATTGTTACAAAGCGGCGCAAACAACGCTGAAATCGGCTCTGTCTCAATTTACTTAGGATGTTCGCATGAAGAAACTATTGGCGGTTTTTCTAATCTGTTTTTCAGCTTCAGCACTTGCTCAAACGAAGCCAGCTTTCAGTGTTGCGGAAATTACCTTCCTCGACAAAACAGGGTATCAAAATGATCTTTTCCCAAAGATCAAAAAGCTACTTACTGATGCAGATGCTTCGGTCGTCGTGGCTGGGGGACAGAGCCAGGCCATTATCGGCGTCCATGAAGCGGCGGACAGCGTCACTATTGTGAAATTCAATAGTTACGAAAAGGCGAAAGCATTTTATGCATCTGAGAAGTATCAAGAGTTAAAGCGGTTGTCTGAAAAATACGTAAAGATCAACCTGTTCATTGTTGAAGGTGAGTAAGCCAACCGCGCCGTGTACTGAATGTATGTTCGAACAGATATCTTCGCCGACAGCGATCCACGGCACTAATTGCGTGTGTGGAAGAGCACCTAGAACAAATAATTTATAGTATTATATAATATACTATAGTATATTGTACGTTGAGGGCAATTCGCTGCGACTCACGCATTCGGTTGCGGATGAGTTCCATTAACCTTGGCTGGCCAATCGGATAACAAAATGGGTATTTTCCAAGCAATTCGCAGTGCACTTTCGGGACTGAACGTGACGCAAACGCTTCCTGTCGACTCCGTCCTGATTGATGTGCGGTCACCAGGCGAATTTTCGCAGGGACACATTGAGGGGTCAGCTAATTGCCCCGTTGGCGACATTGCCAACAGAATCGCGGCAGTTTGCTCAGACAAATCTGCGAACATCATCGTGTTTTGTGCGAGCGGCGGGCGGTCATCGGCTGCACGCAATGTACTGATCAGCATGGGCTATGCCCACGTTTTCAATGGTGGAGGCGTCGCAGGTTTAGCCCGACAGCTCAATAAGAGATTGGTGTAACGGGCAGAGGAAATCGTGGTCGCAGTGATGAGCCCGTCACGTACTGTGAACAATTCTCCGAGGAAGGGACCACCAATCGCCTGCTCCATCAACGGGTACTGAATTTCAATCAGCGATGTCATTTCTTTGAACAACCGCAAACTCTCCTTTCCCAGGCGCACGAACCCCCGCCCTAATCCTTAGCGTTCAATATGCCCCCACCCATCGCCTGATACAACGCGATGGTGTCAGACAAACGCTGCGACTGCGCAGCCACCAGGTCAAACTGTGTTCTCTGCGCCTGCATCTGGGCAATCAGCAACTGTAGATAGCTGGCACTGCCATAGGCGTACTGGCGTTGCACCGACTGCAGCAGCGACGAAGCCGCCGCATTGGCCCTGGACTGGGCGTTGAGCGTATGCGCGTCGTTTTCAAGTGCACGCAATACGTCGGCGACATTACGCAACGATTCCAGCACCACCATCTGATAGTTCGACGCGGAGGCCTCAAAGGCCGCCAGGGCGGCGCGACTTTCCGCCGGCAGGCCCGGATTAAACAGAGGCTGGGTCAGTTGACCCAGCACCTGCCAGAACAAGGTTCCGCTCCCAAACAATACCCCCGTGGTGAGTGCCAGAGACCCGGCATTCGCGCTCAGCGTCAGTTGCGGGTACATTTTCGAGAGTGCGGCACCATATTCGGCGTTGGTCGCCCGCATCAGGGCTTCCGAGGCCTGAATGTCGGGGCGACTGCGCACCAACTCCGACGGGACGACCAGCGGCAAGGTCGGGGGAACAGTGAAGTCCTCGAGTGTGAAGTGGGGCAGCCCGGCTTGCCCGGGCGACTGCCCCACCAGCACGGTCAGCAAATGCACAGTCTGCTCCCACCGTGTGCGCAACACAGGAATACCAGCACGTGTCTGCTCAATCTCTGTTTGCAGCGCAAGCACATCATCGTCAGACGCCTGCCCCAGGCGCAGACGGTGGTTGGCAAGAATCAACTGCTCTTCCTGCGCGTTCAGGCTGATCTCATTGGCCTGGATCTGCCCGGCCAATTTTGCCTGTGTGATCGCACTGGTGGCCACGTTGGCGGCAAGCGTCAACCGGGCACCCGAAAGCTGGAACTGCTGGTAATCAGCGCGCGACGCCAGTGCCTCAAGCACGCGGCGATTGCCACCAAAAATATCAAAGTTGTAGGTCACGCCGACCGAAGCGTTGTACAGACTGAACAGGTTCGTGTTGTCGGGTTGCCCCTGAATCGCACCGTTTAATTGTTGACGTTGATCGGCCAGGCCTGCGCCAACTTGCGGGTAGAGCGTCGAACCAGCGCGTGCCGAATAGGTTTCCTGCGCCTGGCGCAAGGTTGCCTGTGCAGCAAGTAACGACGGGTTTTTCTCCAGGGCGAGAGCAATCAGTTGGTCCAGCTTTGGGGACCCCAGCGTGAGCCACCAGTCGACACGAACCGGTGTGGCCGGATCAAAAGTTTGCGCTACGCCAAAGACGAACGCTGACGAGACTGTTTTGGCGGGCAGTGCCTTGACCGTGTACTGATCAATCGCGGGTGGTTCGGGACGGCGCGCATCGGGCCCGACCGTGCAGGCAGATAAGAGCGCCAGGCCGAGGACCCATAGCAGTTGTTTAACTTGCTTCATTCGAAATCCCGTCCTTCGCCAACTTCTTCATGGGTCTTGCCGTCCCGGATGTGATAGATGCGCTTGAACGTTGGGATAATTTTTTCATCATGCGTCACAACGATGATCGCCGCCTCGTATTGGCGCGCCATCTGGTTCAGTATCCTGATCACCGCGAGTGCACGGGCGCCGTCCAGGGGTGCGGTGGGCTCATCGGCCAGGATCACAGGCGGACGATTGACCAGTGCCCTGGCAATCGACACGCGCTGCTGCTCACCTCCGGATAATTGCGAGGGCATCGCGCGGGCACGATGCGCGACATCCAATGCCTGCAATAGCTCAAGTGCCTGTTTGCGTGCCATCGCATTGGACAACCCCGCCAGCATCGGCAGCAAGGCCACGTTATCGGTCACGTCAAGAAAAGGAATCAGATAGGGAGCCTGAAAAATAAAGCCGATCTTGTCCCGTCGCAGCGCCCGCAGATCCTTGATGACCCACCGATTGTCGTAAATCAGTTCATCACCGATGGTCATGCGTCCGGCACTGGGCTCGACCACTGCACCCAGACATTTCAGCAGCGTGCTCTTGCCCGAACCAGAGGGCCCCACCAGGCCGACGACCTCGCCTGGCGTGATCACCATGTTGACGTCCTTGAGCGCGTCGACCGCTGTATCGCCCGAACCAAAGCGCTTGCGAAGTCCTTCTATGCGAATGCCTGCGGTCACCATATCAGCCCCCTATGGCCTCTGCGGGATCGACCTTGAGCGCCGCCCAGATTGAGATGGCACTGGCCAGCACGCAAATCACAACCACCGCGACAAAGCCCCTGATCGCATCGCCCGGTTCAAGCAACACATATTTTGGAAACACGGGGGCCCAGAATGTGGCTGATACCTTGCCGACCACGAACCCAATGAGCCCAAGACCCAGTGCCTGCTGCAGGATCATGCCGGCGATCGTGCGGTTGCGCGTACCGATCAGTTTCAACACCGCGATCTCACGGATTTTGCCCATGGTCAGGGTGTAGATGATGAACGCCACGATCGCTGCGCTGACGACGGCGAGTATCACCAGAAACATTCCGATCTGCCTGGCAGACGTGGCGATGAGTTTTCCAACCAGGATCTCCTCCATCTGCAGGCGGTCGTAGACCTGTAACCGTTTCCAGCGCCGGATAGACTCAGCGACCTCGGGATGCGCATAGCCGGGCTTGACCTGGACCAGGACTGCATTGACAAAGGGGTTTGCACTCTGCGTGGCAATCACCGCATCCAGTACTTCTGGCAGACCCGGTCGGTTCAGTGCAGGGTTTTGCTCTGTACGGCGCCGTTGTTCAAGTATGGCGTCGTTATCTTTAAGGAACTGTGCTTGCTGGGCATCCTTGATGGGAATAAAAACCATCGGATCGCCGCTCGACGACACCATGCGCCGTGTCAGGCCGACGACTGCATAGACATTGCGCCGGATCTTGATCTGGTCCCCGAGTTTGAAGCCCGTGGCCACATCAGCCACTGCCTCATAGTGACCACGCGTGATCTGCCGGCCGGCGATCAGGTACGGTGGCCAGCCAGGCGCACCCGTCTCGCCCGTCACCACACCCGTGACCAGTACACGCACATCGCTCTCGCCATGGCGCACTTGCATCGTCAGGTAAGTGACGTTCGTGGCGCTGGCCACACCCTGAATGTTTCGAATGCCACGCCAGTTATCGTCGTAGAGGCTGGAGGGCTCGGCGTAGGGACCCAGAGTGTCCTTTTGCACGACCCACAAGTCTGCCGCACTATTGTCGAGCAGCACCTTGGCATCGTCGACCATGCCACGATAGACGCCCGCCATGGTCAGCGTGACACCGATCAACAGACCAAGGCCGATGCCGGTGAAAACAAATTTCCCCCAACTATGCAGGATGTCACGGCCAGCCAGGCTGATCATTGCGAGGCCCCCGGCAGTTGGTCGACGATTGATATCCTGCTTTGAGCACTCAGCGCACGCGCGCTGTAGATGACCACTTGCGCCTGGTCGCTCAGCCCGTCCAGAACCTGCACCCTGCCGTTCAAGTCAGTGGCGCCGATGGTGATCGGTGCAAATTGCAGGCCGCCACGCTTGACCTCCCAAACGCCCACCTGGTTCTTGAGGCGTTTAAGGCTGGCGTTCGGGATTACGATCGCCGACGCGACGCCTGGCAGCGTCACGGTGATTTCAGCCAGTTCACCCACAGGTGGCAGGGTGGCGAACGCCTCATCAAACGTGACCTTGGCGATGATCTCTTCGGTGACGGCATCAGCCAGGGGCTCAACACGCGTCACATGGCCGTTCAACGCCTGACCCGCACCAGACCGCAGGACAAGCTTGGCGGGCAACCCGGTCGCAAGACCCTTGGAACTAAGCTGGTCAAACCGCGCATGGACCCATATTGTGGTCGGGTCAATGATCTCAATGGCCGCCTGACCCGCCACAAGCGTGGTCCCCGGGTCGGCTTTGCGGGCCGAAACCAGTCCGTCTGCCGGTGCGATCAGTTGCAGATTTTTCCTCTGGGTGCTCAGACCCTCTTGGTCGGCGCGCACGCGCGACACCTGTTGTTGGGTGGCTTTCAAAATGGCATCGGCCAACTCGAACTCATGCCGTTTGGCAGCATAGTTTTCTTCGCTGGTCGAGCGCACCGCATGCAACTGCTCATAGCGATGCGCCTGTGTCTTGGCGTAGGCTTGACGGGTTTGTGCCTCTTGCAACTGGGCCTCGGCTTGTTTCATCGCCGCCTGCTGCGCACGGAGCTTGTCATCCAGGTCCACCGGATCCATTTCACCCAGCACCTGCCCGGCCACGACGCGATCGCCCACATCGGCCTCGAGCCGCAGCAACCTTCCTGCGGCGACCGGGCCGACTTTGTAGGTGTGACGCGCCTCAACGGTTCCGATGCCAAACAGCGCCGGCGAAATCGCGCGATGCTCCGCCTGCGCGACGGTGACTGCAACCGGTGCAAGTGGCCCCGAACGCAACGCCACATAGACAAACAACATCATCAGGGGAACCAGCACGGCGAGCAGCGCAAGGGTGCGCGGGCGCAAGGGAATAAATTTCATCATTTTTTGCTGATGCCTCTGAGGTAGATCGCAAAGGCGCCCGGCGCCCTGTTTCTGATGTGCTTGACGTCCCCCGTCAACATGCTTTGCATGACCAGGCCCTGGATCGTGCCGATGAACACGGTGGCAGCCGCGACAACGTCAATGTCCTTGCTCACTTCGCCCAACGCCTGGCCCTCATCAAGCAAGCGGCCGATGCGCTTGGCATAGCTCTGCAGCAAGATTTTGACCATTTGCTTGGCGACGGACTCCTTTGCATGCTGCAGTTCACCAAACAGCATGCGCGGTACGCCTGGGTGCTGAGCGACAAACTCAATGTGTGCCTCAAAGACCTGTTCCAGCGCCTGGAGAGGTGAGATGGCGTTCAGGATTGCGGCGTCCACGCGCCGCAGCAGTTGTTCAGCCACCCATTCCATGACAGCGTTCAAGATTGAGTCTTTGGTTGGAAAGTGGCGAAATAGGGCACCCTGGGTCAACCCCATCCTCTTTGCAATCGCGGCGGTCGTGATGTCGCTCGGGTTCTGTTCGGCAGCCAGTTCTATGACAGTCTCAACCGTGACCGCTCGTCGTTCGTCTGCAGGAAGATGTTTTGCGTGAGTTTGCATGGCTGAGGGGTAAATTTCGTGAATCAAGACAATGGTTAAGCCAGGACGAGGACGATTCAGGCACGCATCTGGCAAACAAGTAAGTAATCAATTACTAACTTAATCCTATGATCCTGCTCAGTCAACCCACTTCTGTACTTGCATTCAGTGATCGGTCGCAGCATCTCCGCCTTGCTTGCATCAAAGAATGTTGTGTTTCATTCGTGATTACGCTGCCAAGGGCACATCTACCGGCTGACCATTCTGTTTTGAATCCTCAGATGCTTAGCGGCCAACCATTTGCAAGCCTCTTCAATGGCCATATGGCGCAATTAGAAATTGCAGGTCCTTTTGCCGCGGTGGGTGCTTACCAAAATATAGTGGCTGAGCGCGACGACTTCGCAAGTGCATAGGCGTTTGTAGCGTAAGCCGTTGGGGCAGCGCCTCAGGATCCAATTGGCGTCGACAACTCAATATCGGATGCGAACAAGACCGCTTAATACTTTCAAATATATGCTTCTAACCTGAAGTAATAAGCTTGATCTACATAATATAAAAATATATAATGATGCGTATTGAGGTTGTTGCGTTCACCGATGGTGTGCTCAACCTGCAATGCCAGAAGATGCATTTATAAAAATGCGCACTAGATGCGAGGCCGGGAGACATCGCAGGACAACCTTGATGATTTTCAGGCTAGAAGCCAATGCGCAGCGAATTACATGTCCTCCTCGGCACCGAGACCAGCATTCCAACGTGGCGACCAGCGGACCTCGGGAATAAGGTCAGGCCACACGAAATCGTTGATGAAATCATCGAGGACGTCACCAGCAAGGTCTACCCACGATCCGTACGGGGATATTTTTCGAAATGGCGCGTGGCGATGGTCTTCATCACTCAGATCATTTTTTATGGGTTTCCGTGGATGACCTGGAATGGTCGCCAGGCAGTGCTGTTTGATCTTGCTGCCAGGAAATTCTATATCTTTGGCATGGTCCTCTGGCCCCAGGACGTAATTTACCTGACTCTCTTGCTGATCATTTCGGCGCTGGGACTCTTCCTGTTCACCGCCATCGCAGGGCGTCTGTTTTGTGGCTACGCCTGTCCACAGACCGTTTACACCGAAATTTTCATGTGGATAGAAAAGCGCATCGAGGGAGATCGCGTGGCACGGCTCAGGCTCGACGCCAGCCCGATGTCCTGGAAAAAATTGCGTCTGAAAGGAACCAAACATTTTTTCTGGGTGATCCTGGCAGTCTGGACAGGATTTACGTTTGTCGGATACTTTTCGTCCATACGTGGCCTTGGCGCAGAGGTGGTCGCGCTCACTCTTGGTCCCTGGCAATGGTTCTGGCTGGCGTTCTACAGCTTTGCGACGTGGGGCAACGCCGGCTTCATGCGCGAGCAGGTCTGCAGATATATGTGTCCCTATGCGCGGTTTCAAAGCGTCATGGTGGATAAAGATACCCTCGTCGTCACCTACGACTACAACCGGGGTGAGCCCAGGGGAGGACGTTCGGTCAAGATTGATTACCAGTCCGCGGGTCTTGGCGCGTGTGTGGATTGCAGTATTTGTGTTCAGGTGTGCCCAACGGGTATCGACATACGCAAGGGCATGCAATACATGTGCATTGGCTGCGGTGCCTGTGTGGATGCGTGCAACACCGTGATGGACAAGGTGGGCTATGAACGAGGCTTGATCAGGTACACCTCTGAACGGGGCATACTGGAAAAGCTTTCAATCGAAAAAGTTCGTCGCAGTCTGTATCGGCCGCGCGTACTGATCTACAGTTTCCTGATGCTTGTGCTGGTGTCGGCATTTTTTGGATCATTGTCGATCCGCAGCACGCTGAGCGTGGATGTGATGAGGGATCGCGGCCTCCTAGGCCGTGTAGTCGCCGGCGACCAGATTGAAAACATCTATAGCCTTCAATTCATCAACAAGACCGAGAGCCCAATCACTGTGTCACTGGGTGTCGAAGGTTTTCCTGGAGCGCACGTTATTCTTTCAGGCCAATCTGGAAATCAGGAAAATTCGAGCGAACTCGTAATTGCAGGAGCCTCCAACAGGCTTGTTCCCGTTGTGGTTCGGGCCCCGGCAAACTCAGCGCAACCTGGTTCACATCCAATAAAATTTGTGACTCGGCAAGTTGACCTGGAGTCCGCCTCAGACAAGCAGATCATTGAAGCTTCAAGCTTTTATGTCCCGAAGCAATGATGAAAAGATTGTGAATTTGACGCGAAAATGGAAACAAACGTGAATGCACTGAACCTCAGTGTCGGACCTCTTTCAGTGTCTGTGGAGCATGTGATCGTGGTCGCAGCGTTGCTGGTTGCCGCCGGCGTCGGCCGCTACGCCGGACGGAGCCAGCGCAGCAATATCGACGATGTACTGCTGTCGATGGTGCTGGTGGCTGCGCTGACGGCGCGCATCGTCTTCGTGGCGCTGTGGTTCGATCAATACCGCGCCCAGCCGTGGACCATGCTCGACATCCGCGATGGCGGCTTCAACGGGTGGGCGGGCTTGGGTGCTGGCATCGTGTATCTCGCCGTGTGCGCCTGGCGCAGAGCACCGCTGCGCAAGTCACTGGCGTTGGGAGCACTGGCTGGGGTTCTGGTCTGGGGTGCCATCACTGGCGTGCTCGGCATGACAGGCCGGCCAACGCTCCCCACTGTCGCATTGACGACAATGGCGGGTGCGCCAACCACGCTCGCCTCGATGACCGGCAAGCCGATCGTGGTCAACCTGTGGGCCAGCTGGTGCCCGCCATGTTTGCGCGAAATGCCGGTACTGGCAGCTGCTCAGCAACAGGAAAAGGGAATCAATTTTGTCTTCGTCAACCAGGGCGAGCATGCGGCGACTGCGGCGCGCTACCTCGATGCTGCCCCATTCACGCTGGACCATGTATGGCTGGATCCGGGCGCAACCCTGGGCCGTGTCATCAGCTCGATGGGGCTGCCGATGACACTGTTTTACGACGCCACAGGACATCTGGTCGATACTCATCTGGGCGCGCTTTCAACAGCGTCACTCGCCAGCAAACTGATGCTATTGCGTCCAGGCAACTGAATTTCAGGGGTCGCTCTAAAGGGATCAGCCCCGCTCTCTAACCTTTCGTTAAGGATCAAACACCATGAAAACCGCACACGACCTCGTCGCGCAGGCCAAAGCCCAAACCCACGAAATCACGCTGGCGCAGGCCGATGAGGCCATTCGCAATGCTGACGTGCTGATCGACGTGCGCGAGGCCGACGAATACGCCTCCGGTCACTTGCCCGGCGCAGTGCACATGTCGCGCGGCCTGCTCGAATTCAAGATCAGTGCTAGCCCGGAACTGGCCGCACGCGACGTCAACATCGTGGTGTACTGCAAAACCAGCGGCCGTGCTGCCATGGCTGCCGTCCAACTGCATGCCATGGGCTACCTGAATGTGTCTTCGATTGCTGGCGGATTTGACGCCTGGGTGGCTGCGGGCAAGCCGACAGCAAAACACACCTTGCCGAACTTCGAATAGGCGCAAATGCACTGCGCATGCGACCATCATTCTCTCGCCCCGATAGGGCCGCCATCATATCGATAGATTTAAGGGAAATCGCTAGCCCACACCCGGTTACTGGAAACAGTCATCTTTGCTAAGGATGTAGGCTGTCTTTCTTAAACAGGTATATGGTTCTTGATCCGCAGCGCTTGACTAGCGTGGGCTGACCACCAACGTGGATGAGCGCGTCGACTGGGATTTGCCACGCATTGTTAACATTACCGGAACTGATTGCGAAATCATAGTTTTGACGAAAGTATTTTTTCGATGTGAAGAAGTTCATCTGATCAAGGCTTACAGAGTACTGCGCGACATTGAGCTTGAGTTTGCTGAAATTTTGTAGATATCTTGCATCCCAATACTGCGCCAATCCATTGCGTGCATTCGTATTTTCTAGGGCACCGTCAATGCAGGCTATCTCGCCGGGGTAGTAATCACTGTTTAGCCTTCTTGACTGGAACAGTTCGTAAGAGCCAACGGTCAATGGGGTCATCATCAACACTGAGATCGCGACTGTGGTCGGAACAAACCGACGGCGAAAGCAGCGACCCGCAAACAACGCCACCATAATGACCGGCCAAAAATACAACGGGACTAAATATCTGGCTCCGATCGGGGGCATGTTAGTCAGTAACAATAGTGCGGCGATTGTTGAGAGTATCGATAGCAAGGAGAACACCGATAACCAGTCAAACTTGCTCAGGGAATCCGGTGCGGTAAAAAAACGACGTGCTGACATCGCGACAATGACGAGATAGGACAAAAACACGAGAGCAAAAATCGGATATACCGCCACCACGGATAGAAACAGATCGACGATGTTGCTTAATCGCTTCCAGCAACCCGTTATCCCAACGTGCGGACTCGGACGTGTCGTCATAGAAGTGAGCAAGTTGACGCCCAAAAATCCCGCAGTTGTAGCGAGCAACGTGATCATCAACGGCTTTTGTATTCCTTGCCTGATGGCGCGACGCCCGATCAGGGCCTGACCCAAGGCCATGGCAGTCAGCGGAATGATGGTCTGAGTAATAAAAAAGCTATCGGATATTGCCGATAAAAATGCAAGGATTGCCATCAGCGAAGTGTTGAAAAAGTATTTCGTTTGTTCAACATTCAAGTCGGTGATTTTTAGCCATAAAGACAAAAAAAATAGCGATGTTATAAAAATCCCAAAATGAAAGACGCTGACCAGCATGAGGACGAATGGTCCGCTGGAGGAAAAATCAAAGGGTTTGTTAGAAGACAACGCCAAATAGCTTAACGTCGCCACGATGAATACCGCACTAAACAAGGGATTTGGCGTGGCAGTACGGATGGCCAGTAACCAGAGAGCAACAAGCATTAGCGCGGTCTGCACCACGGCAAAGGTAAGCAATTGAAAGTGTGGTCCCAACCCTGCAAGGTAAGAGATCAGAAAGATGGCCAGATCGGGAAAAAAATACGGTGCTGGTGGAAGCGACCAATCTGTAAGGCTGCCACCCTTTGCCAAGGTATCAGAAAGCAATGTTGGCCAAAAAAGTGTGTCGGAGTTAACAAGGTAATTTTGAATCGACCCCTGACCCAAGTATTGGGCAAGAATGTTTGCGAAACTAATCGCAATAATGGTCAGAGCGACGATATTTAAGCGTCTCATCGCACTTTATCGCCAGGTTTCATTTGTGTGCCGCTATGCCCGGCTGTCCCCTTGGGAAAGGGTGACGGATAGCCGCCGAAGGCGTTGGATGGATGGACAATCCAGATACGGCCATCCGATGTCTTTGTCACTATGCCTGCGGCAGTGTGCTTTCCCGGCGCGACGGTAAGAATCGATTCGTCAAATAGTCCTACGTGCTGGCCGCTCACCTTCGCCCACATATCATCGGTGCTCGGTGCTCGGTGCGCCTGTCCATGGCGTGAATGGGATGCTGTTAAGTTCGACAGGCGTCGGGCCAGCCGGAGTGACCGTGGCAACTGCTGCTGGGCCGCTCCAAGCCTCAAGTGAGGTCGGTTTACTGGGGCTGATAGTGGTAACTTTTTTCCCGTGTTCATCGGATTTTCGGTGATCAATCATCGTGTTTTTGATTTTTATTCTGAGACAAGCCCTGACGTGCACTATAGACCCTTGCGGTCAAGATATGCCAATATGCGCCATCGTCGTGCCGTGTGCTCCAGTGCCAGAATCCACACGGCTTCGCCCTGCACTTCGTAAACCAGCCTGTAGCTTTCGTGCGGAATCAGTTCGTGCGTGCCTGGAATCTGGCCTGCTTTTCCAAGGTGCGGATAGCATTGCACGAGCCATATCAGTTACGCAGACCGACAAGCAGATATTGGTGTTACACGTTTTTATTAAAAAGACTCAAAAAACGCCACAGAGCGCAATTCAGGCCGCAACGAACCGACTAGAGAGAGTCAATAATGAAAAGCCTTAAAGATGTCAAAGCCCTTCTACTGAAAGACCCCGAAGCCAGTGCCGAGTATGAAAAGCAACAACCTGAGTTTGCAATTGCGCGTGAGCTGATCGCGGCACGTGTGCGAGCCGGAATGACGCAAGCAGAATTAGCGCAGCGAATGAGTACGACTCAATCGACAGTTGCTAGATTAGAGAGTGGGCGCATGATGCCATCGATGCGCACGCATGCCCGTTATGCACAAGCCACAAACAGCCATACCGTAGTGCGTCTGGTGGCTAACGCCTGAGAATTCTTTGCTCGATAAAGCGACTATGCGCATGCACAACGCCTCCCACCCGGGCCTAACAATTCGTGACGATGTGTTACCGGCGGTTGGTCTAACTGTCCGAAAAACCGGCACCACCTCTCTCCGTATTATTTATAGAATGTTTCAAACAGCGTTGAGCGGAATCTTCAGGTAACGCAGGCCGTTGTCTTCGGGTTCTGGAAGATGGCCGGCACGCATGTTCACCTGCACCGATGGCAAGATCAGCCTAGGCATTTCCAGTGTCGCGTCGCGCTTATTGCGCATCGCGACGAACCCGGCTTCGCTGATGCCGTTACGCACGTGAATGTTATGGGTACGCTGGTCGGAAACGGTGCTGACGAATTGCACTTCACGTCCGCCCGGCATGTAGTCGTGACACATGTACAGCAACGTATCAGCCGGCAAACTCAGTACCTTGTTGACCGAGTGAAACAGCGTGTGCGCATTGCCACCGGGGAAGTCGCAGCGCGCAGTGCCATAGTCGGGCATGAATAGTGTGTCACCGACAAATGCCATCAGCTTGACGCCATCGTCGACAACATATGTCAGGCAAGCTGGCGTGTGACCCGGCGTATGCATCGTGCGGCATGATAAGGAGCCAATCATGAAAGCTTCATTATCAAGAAACAGATGATCGAACTGGCTGCCGTCGCGCGCCATCTCGGCTCCGACATTGAACAGCGTGCCGAACACTTGCTGCACGATAGTGATCTGCCGACCGATGCCGATCTGGCCACCCAGCTGTTCCTTCAGATAAGGTGCAGCAGTCAGATGATCCGCGTGGACATGGGTCTCAAGTATCCATTGCACCGTGGCGCCGAGTGCCCGCACGCGCGCGATCAATTTATCGGCGCAGTCAGTTGCCGTGCGGCCCGACTTGGGGTCGTAATCGAGCACGCTGTCGATCAATGCGCATTGTCCTGTTGCCGGATCGAGGACGAGATAACTAACGGTGCTGGTGACCGGGTCAAAAAACCCCTCGACCTGTGCATGTAAGATTTTTGTCATGATGGTTGGTCACCTGTGGAAGCCAGCCTGTTACTTCAGGCATACCCAGGCACAGCAATAATCATACCAATAGATTTATTTGCATAACTTTTATAACCAATTGATTTTATTAATAGTTTTACTATGCCCATGCGTTCGCGCGGCCAGGCGCACTGCCATTGCCTTGCCACCGGGCTGCCAATGGCAGTATTTCTGACGCAAATGGCAGTCCTGTGGCAAAGTAACTGCCTGATCAGGAGATGCTATGCCCATCACCACGCCCAACGCCATTGCATTGCAGCCAAATTCCCCTCAAGTTCAGGCACTAGTCTCGTTCCTTGAACACGAGCCCGATCCGATGATCGTGCTTGATCCGGACTACAACATCCTGGCTGCCAATACCGCCTATCAGCGCCAGTTCGCCAGCATCGACAAGCCGTATATCGGCCACAAGTGTTACCGCATCTCACATCATTACGATGTCCCATGCGACCAGGCCGGTGAACATTGCCCAATGAAAAAGGCGCAGGAGCTGCGCGGACCAGACCGGGTCTTGCATATCCATCACACGCCGCGCGGCCCCGAACATGTTGAAGTCGAACTGCGCCCCATCCTTAATGAAACCGGTGCCATCACTGCCTACGTTGAGCGGCTCGCCGTCGTACGCAGCGCATCGGCGAGCCCCATCGAGGTTGGCCTGGTCGGCCGCTCGCCGACATTCAACCTGGCATTATCGGCATTGCAGCGAGTCGCCCCATCGATGCTACCGGTGCTGCTGCTGGGCGAATCCGGCACCGGCAAGGAACTGTTTGCCCGCGCCGTGCATGAAGGCAGCAGCCGCGCCAGCGGACCGTTCGTGGTCGTCGATTGTTCGGGCTTGACCGAGACGCTGTTTGAAAGCGAATTGTTTGGGCATGAAAAAGGCGCTTTCACCGGCGCTACCGCACGCAAACCAGGTCTGGTTGAAACAGCACAGGGTGGCACGCTGTTTTTGGATGAGATCGGTGATGTGCCGCTCGGCATGCAGGTCAAACTCTTACGCCTGATTGAGTCTGGCACCTATCGCCGTGTGGGCAGCATCGAGACGCGGCACGCCAATTTCCGGCTGGTGGCGGCGACTCACCAGTCACTCGAAAAAATGATGGCTGAAGGCGCATTTCGTCCCGACTTTTACTACCGCATCAGCGCCTTCCCTATTCACTTGCCTGCGTTGCGCGAGCGCGTCGATGACATCGCCTTGCTGGTCCAATCCTTCTTGCAGCGCACCAGCCTCGGGCAACACCGGCTGACGATCGAGCCGCAGGCGCTGCTGCAGTTACAGCTGCGCGCCTGGCCAGGCAATATCCGCGAATTGCGCAACGTGCTCGAGCGCGCTCGCTTGTTTGCCGACGATGGAGTGATCCGCTGCGAACATCTGTCAACCACGCTGAGCCAGCCCACGCACGCGGCGTTGCCGATCGATGCCGTCTTCCCCTCGTTGCCAGAGGCGATCGCCACTTTCGAGGGTACCCGCAGCGAGCTTGCGACGGCGCTCGGCATCAGCGAACGCACACTGTACCGGCGTCTGAAAAAGCAAGGTCTGGCCTGAAACCATCGCAGGCTGTCATCACGACCCACTGCCATATTGGCAGTTACTGCCATCATGGCAGTAAATTTCACTGCCAAGCTCTCGCAACAACAGCAATGCGGATATTCAAGTCATTGTTTTTAATAGATTAATTAATAAATAATTCCTTGGCATGAAAACTGCTAATGAGAATGACATGACTCCTGCCGAACGCCGCCTGCTGCGCCAACTGACCATCGCTGTGATGATCAAGCTTGTCGTCTTGAGCGCACTGTGGTGGATGTTCATACGCGACGTACGTGTCAGCGTGGATGGCGACAGTCTCGCCGACCGGATCAGCGGAACAACATCATCTCAAGGAGCAGGAAAGTGATTTCAGAACAATTGGTGGACTTGTCGAGGCTGCAATTTGCCGCCACGGCTTTGTACCATTTTCTTTTCGTGCCGCTGACTGTGGGAATGGTGTGGTTGCTGGTGATCATGGAAAGCGTGTATGTGATGACTGGCAAGGTAATCTGGAAGGACATGACGCGCTTCTGGGGCAAGTTGTTCGGTATTAACTTTGCACTCGGCGTGACGACGGGCATCACCCTCGAATTCCAGTTTGGCACCAACTGGGCGTATTACTCACATTATGTAGGCGACATCTTCGGCGCGCCGCTAGCGATTGAAGGCATGATGGCGTTCTTTCTCGAGTCGACAATGATCGGCTTGTTTTTCTTTGGTTGGGATCGCCTGAGCCGCCCTCAGCATCTGTTGGTCACGCTGCTGATGGCGATCGGTACTAACTTGTCGGCACTGTGGATTTTGATTGCCAATGGCTGGATGCAAAATCCGGTTGGCTCTGAATTCAGCTACCTGAGCATGCGCATGGAAATGGTCGATTTCTGGGCGGTTGTCTTCAATCCGGTGGCGCAGGCTAAATTTGTGCATACGGTATCGGCCGGGTATGTAACCGGATCAATGTTCGTGCTGTCGATTTCGAGTTGGTATTTACTTAAGGGCCGCAATGTCGAATTCGCCAAGCGCAGCTTCCGGGTGGCGGCCGCATTCGGCCTGGCATCGGTGCTGAGCGTGATCGTGCTGGGTGATGAGTCCGGCTACACGGTCGGTGAAGCCCAGCAAACGAAGATGGCGGCGATCGAGGCGATGTGGGAAACCAAGCCCGCACCGGTTGGCCTGACGCTGGTCGCCAGCATCAATGAAGCTGAATCAAAGAATAATTGGGAAATCGAAGTGCCGTGGGTCATGGGCTTGATCGGTACCCGCTCGATAACCAAGCAAATTCCTGGCATCCACGATATCAAGAACAAGAACCGCCAACGCATCATCAACGGCATCCTGGCCGTCACAGCTCTGGAAACGCTGCGCAAGCATCGTTCTGACACGGTGGCGCTGCAGGTGTTCGAACGGTACAAGTCGGACCTGGGTTTTGGCTTGTTACTAAAAAAATATGTCGTCGATGTTAACCAGGCCACTCCCGAAATCATCGAGCGCGCCGTCAATGACACGATGCCACGCGTAACACCGATGTTCTGGGCATTTCGCATCATGGTAGGCCTGGGTTTTGCGATGCTGCTGCTCTTTGGCCTCGCGTTCTGGAGCACGCTGAAAACCAATTGCTCGCGCAAGCCGTGGCTGCTGAAGTCGGCGTTGTGGATGCTGCCCGCGCCGTGGATTGCCTGCGAACTGGGCTGGTTTGTCGCTGAATATGGTCGCCAGCCGTGGACTATTTATGGTGTGTTGCCGACCCACATGAGTGTGTCCACTCTCAGTGTCAACAACTTGTATGGCTCGCTAGCTGGCTTCATCGTGTTTTATACCGTGTTACTGATCGTCGAGATGTTTTTGATGGTCAAGTTTGCGCGCCAGGGACCGGGTAGCCTCGGTACCGGCCGTTATCAGCAAGACGTGGCACACGAATTCAAGCACCACTCAACCGCACCTGTTTAAGGAGAACCATGATGCTCGATTATTCCACTCTTAAAATCATCTGGTGGTTGCTGGTAGGCGTGCTGTTAATCGGCTTTGCGATCATGGATGGACACGACATGGGTGTTGGCACGCTGCTGCCTTTCGTTGGCAGAAATGACCTCGAACGGCGTGTTGTCATCAACACTGTCGGTCCACACTGGGATGGCAATCAGGTTTGGTTCATCACCGCCGGCGGTGCGCTGTTCGCTGCCTGGCCGGTTGTGTATGCGACCGCATTCAGCGGCTTTTACTGGGCCATGATGCTGGTGCTGTGGGCACTGTTCTTTCGACCGGTCGGTTTCGACTACCGCAGCAAGATACATAATGCGAGCTGGCGCAGCACGTGGGACTGGGGTTTGTTCGTTGGCGGCGCTGTGCCACCGCTGGTGTTCGGCATCGCTTTCGGCAATCTGTTGCAAGGTGTGCCATTTCAGTTCGATGATTTCCTGGTGTCGACGTACACAGGTAGTTTCTGGCAATTGCTGAACCCGTTCGCGTTGCTTACAGGCGTTATCAGTAGTGCGATGATCACACTCCAGGGCGGCACGTATCTGGCACACCGTACCGAAGGTGTGATCCAGCAGCGCGCGATCACTGGTGCCATCGGCGCCTCGCTCGCACTGGTTCTTACCTTCATCGCCGCTGGATTCTGGGTGCAACACATCGAAGGTTTTCGCATCACGTCCGTCATCGACATGGCCGCATTGCCCGATCCGCTTGGCAAGAGTGTCATACGTGAAACCGGTGCCTGGATGGGCAACTATGGCAAGCAACCTCTGCTGTGGTTGTTACCGGTGCTGGGTATCGCAGGCGCACTGCTGGCGGCAAGTCTGTTGCTGGTGCGTTGCACGTTGAGTGCTTTCGTTGCGTCATCGCTGGCCGTGGTCGGAGTGATCGGCACGGCTGGTGCATCGATGTTCCCGTTCATCATGCCCTCATCGTCAATGCCCGAGGCTAGCCTGACGGTGTGGGACAGTGTTTCTAGCCATTTGAGTCTGGCCATCATGTTCTGGGCGACGCTGATCTTTATGCCGTTGATCGTGCTGTACACGTCATGGGCTTATCGCGTGATGCGCGGCAAGATCACGGCTGCGCACATCGAGGCTAACGAGCATTCGGCTTATTGACACGAACGCCTGATCGACTCGTTTAACGTAGTGACATGTTTGACTGACTAACCAATTGAGGAATCAGATTATGTGGTATTTCGCCTGGATACTGGGAGTCGGCTTTGCCTTGCTGCTAGCCATCATGAACGCGATGTGGGGCGAGAACGAAGCCGCGCGCGCGCAGCAAGAGGGTGTTGAAAGTGACGAGCGTCACGAACGCACAATATGAAATCCATTCAAGCCGCGAATGCCACCAAGGTATCTGGTGCGCCATCGCGCATTCATATGCCCAGCCTTGCCGTTGCAATCATCATTATGCTGGTGGCGACCTTGTATCCGCCGTTGCTGACCGATGCCGCCGGCAAGGCTGACCATGGCTTGGTCACGGCACTGTTTTTCTCGATGAGTGCTGGTTTTGTGCGCGGCGTCGGGTTCGTGCCACAGGTGCTGGTCTGGCGTTGGCTGTTTTCCAGCTGGGCTTGCATGGCGGCGCTCGCTATCGCGTTATGGATCAAATTTTGAGTGGTAACTGATGAACGAGGCTGATAAGCGTGACGAGGCAGACATGAGCAATAGTGGATTGACGGACGAGGCCACGCAGGTCGCCGAGAGTGTTTACCTACGACTGGGCGGCGAGCAAGCCATTCACTTGCTGGTAGATCGTTTTTACGAGTTGATGGATACACTGCCTGAGGCTTGGGCGGTACGCTCCCTTCACCCGGAAAGTCTGGCTGGTAGCGCCGACAAACTGTTCAAGTATCTGAGCGGCTGGTTTGGTGGTCCGCAGCTCTACATCAACGAACGTGGCCATCCGCGCTTGCGTATGCGCCATGCACCCTATGCGATCGGCACTAGTGAACGCGACGAATGGATGCTGTGCATGCGCCTGGCATTGACCGAGCAAGTGCACGATCCGGTCTTATATGCATCCGTATTGCGTGCGTTCTCAGACATGGCCGATCACATGATCAACGCAGATGGTCGCAGTGCGTGCGCTGCGGTGTGAGCCTGAAACTTCCCACCTGTGCCTCCAGCCATTTTTCAAAAGAGATTCTTATGAAAACTGCTCACGATCTTGTTGCTGCCGCTAAGGCCGCTTCCAGCAATGCGGAGGTTGCTGAATCCTAGACCCGAGGTATCCATGAATTTCCGGATGTGGTAGGTGGTAGCGAATTACAAATCATTGATTGATTCGTGACCACTAAAAACAGAAAGCCCCGAGCAATTGGCAAGGGGCTTTCGTGTCTGGTGCTAGCCCGGACTTTCTCGGTTACTGACCACTATCGTCAAGACCCGCATAAATATTGGTGCCGTATTGGTGACGCCGTGAACTGCGGCGAATTCAAATGCTGAGCACTGTTTCGGGTTAATGAGTAACGAGGCGGGTTTGCGACGGAAGCTGAAATACAAATCCTCACAATTGTGAGGATTTTTGCATAACAAAGGTGTCAGTACAAAAAATCCACACGATCAAGCGGATTTATTGCAAAATACTCCAATTAAGCGTAAAATCCTCGCAATCGTGAGGATTTTACATGAAGATACCCATCGACACTGCAGCCACCATTGGCAAGGTGGTGCGTGCCAGCCGCAAGGCCCTGAAGATCCGTCAGGATGATGCGGCAGGGAGCATTGGAGTCAGCGAGAACTTCCTCGGCAAGATCGAGCGCGGCGGCGAGTCCGTGCAATGG
>CAIJKV010000173.1 GCA_903821335.1 uncultured beta proteobacterium | reverse complement strand
TGTCGTCAACACGCCCGTGACCGGATCAATGCGGAATTCGGGTGTGAGTGAATTTCCACGTGTGCCATGCGCGGTGGCCACACCGGCTGAGCCAGTGACCAGCCCTTTGACTGCCTTGTACACGGTGTCGCCATAACCCGCCGCAAAAGCGGCCAGGCCACCCGCCGCGACGCCGCCCTGCACGATCAGCTTGCGGCGTGTCGAATCGGACTTTCCCTTTTCACTATTCTTGCTCATGACTCTTGAATCCTGTTGACCTGCTTAGCTGTTCACCTGCTGATTCATGCCAGCGAAACTTCCTGCATGCCACGCCCCGGAAAGTGTTCCAACAACGCGGCCGCGATCGCCACGAGTGCCACGCACAGTCCCAGGACACCCACCATACCCAGCAACCCGTCACTGCCCAGGGGCATCTGGTAGAGATACAGACCGGCGCCGTATTTCGGTACACCTTGTACGGCCATGAAAATAATCCAACGAAAAATCCATCCAGCGGCAAGCATCACGAACCCGACCAGCGACGCATAGCCCGGACGCAACAAAAAACGTGAGTGCCGGACCAACAGGCCAAAGACGCAACAACCTGCCAGTGCAGACCCAAACAGACTGAGCCGCCACACGGGGAAAAGCTCGAACAGCCGCATCGCGGCATGGAACGAGGAGTCGTAGCCCGCTTGTCCGCTGAGGACCCACAACAGGGCACTGAGGACCAGCAACGCCGCGGCGGCCAGACCCAGGCGACGCAGCAGTGCCGCTGACGCGGCTGTCAGGCCGCCTGGCAGCCAGCGAGCGACCCACAGCATCGCCCCAAGGGTCGCCAACCAGCCAGTCAGTGCAAAATTAAGCGGTAGAAAAATGGTGTTCCAGAGTGGGCGCGACCGCACGATCATGACCTCAAACCCTGTGTACACAAGAATCGAGACCGCTGATATCGCCAGCAACACCGCCACGACGCGCAACAAGGCAGGCCGCCCAAGCCACCACACCAGGCACAAGCCCATTGCAAGCATGAGGAACACCGGCAACAGAAAGGCACCGATCGACATCCAGGACCACGGGGTGAAGTGCGCGTAAAAATGCCAGAACCTTCCTGGCTGATGCAAATCGGCCAGCAAGGAAACCGGTGCGGCGATCGCGCCGATGGCCAGCACGGTGATGCCCGCAGGCATCAGGCCACTGGCGGGCGCGCCCGCAGGCGCGAACAGCACCAACCCTGCGACCGTCAACGCGGCAGTGGCGGCGATGCCAATGAGGAAGAAATACTGCACAGCCCAAGGCAGCCACGCGGCCTCATAGGCGGGGGTCAAGAGTTCGATGATTTGCACGAAAATGTCCTGTTGATGTGCTTGCGCACCGTCTGACTAATGCGAAGCGATCAGCCGCACCCCAGCCTGCCCATCGATACCGTTTACAAACGCCTCGGGCAACCCGATGTAGAAAACGCTGGGCATTGTCCCCATCCCGGGCTTGAGCACCTTGAGCGCGTCTTTGTGCTCGGCGATCAGCCTGGAGATGGTGCTGTGCGGATCATTCAGATCGCCGATCACGCGCGCACCCCCTACACAGCTTTCCACGCAGGCCGGCAACAGTCCGACGGCCAGTCTGTGCTCACAGAACGTGCATTTGTCTGCCGTCTGGGTATCGTGATTAATGAACCGGGCATCGTAAGGACACGCCTGCACGCAATACCCGCAGCCCACGCAGCGTTCGTTGTCCACCAGCACGATGCCATCCGTGCGCTGGAAGGTTGCCTGAACCGGACAGACCGGCACACAGGGGGGGTTGTCGCAGTGGTTGCACAGCCGGGGCAGGCTCACCATCGCGGCAGGGGCCGGATCGTTGTTTGCGTCGACCTCATATTGCAGGACGGTGGTCCTGAACTGCCCGATCGGCGGCAGGTTTTCCATTGAACAGCTCACGGTGCAGGCCTGGCAGCCAATGCACTTGCGCATGTCCACCACCATGCCATAGCGTTTGCCCGGTGCACCGGGGCGCCGCGGGGGCTGACTGCCTATCCCGGCGTGAACCGGTGTAATAGGAATGACGGTGGCCGTCGCACTCAGACCCAGGATGCCCTTGAGGAACCCGCGCTTACCCGCTTTGAGTGCAGGACCTGATTCCGACGTTTTGACCATGACCAGCTTGCTCCACTCACCTCATTCAACACAGCTATAACTATATTTCTAAAAGTAATAAAACTGTTTGACCTGTATCAATCAAACCCAACTCACTAAATTTTGAGCCAGTGTCACCTGCAAGATGTAAATTAATCCTTCATCACCAAAAATAATTGAGGTCATCATGAACAAAATTTCTACCCTTCTTGCCGCTGCTGCACTCGCAATGCCGATCATCTCGGTGGCCCAGAACGCCCCGCAGGGTGTTGTGATGGCCGCCAGAGCACCGGGCGAGGCTGCCGTAACCGAAGCCGTGCAACTGCAAGGCAAAGTGAAATCCATCGACCGGCAGGCCAGAAGCGTCGTGGTCGTGGGCGCACAAGGTACCGAGATCGTCTTCACACTTCCACCGGAAGCACGGAATTTCGATCAGATTCGCGTAGGCGACCTGGTCACACTGACGTACGTCCAGGCCCTGGCCATTGAACTGCGCAGGGTACAAACCAACGGGATTCGTGAACGGATTGAATCCGCCGATGCCGTGCGATCCAAGCCAGGTGAGCGGCCGGCGGCCGGCGTTGAACGCACTGTCACGGTCATCGCAGATGTGGTTGCGATCAATCCGAAGGCCCAGACCATTACCCTGCGCGGCGCGCAGCGCACGGTAGAACTGGTCGTGAAAGATCCTGCTGTCCTGAAGGCAATCAAGGTCGGCAACCAGATTGAGGCCGTCTTTACTGAAGCCATTGGCCTGGAAGTCACCCAGGCATCAGGCAAGTAATTTGCCCCGGACTGCGCCGTCAGGTTGGGAATACACCGGTTATTCCCAACCCGTTGGCCGCGACAAAGGTCATGAAGTCCTCAAGCGGCAGCGGACGAGCAAGCAGGTAGCCCTGGTATAAATGACAGCCGTTTTGTAGCAGGAATAGCCGCTGCGCTTCGGTTTCCACCCCTTCAGCGATGACCGTCAGACCCAGGCTGCGTCCGAGCGCGACAATGGTGCGCGTGATGACGCAGGCGTTGGAATCGAACGGAATCTCTCGAATGAAAGACTGGTCAATTTTCAGTTGATCCAGCTCCAGTCGACGCAGGTACGACAAAGACGAATAGCCTGTGCCGAAATCATCCAGGGAAAAACGCACACCTTGGTGACGCAGCGCAGTCATCTTGATGATCGTGTCGTCCATATCGCTCAGCAGCACACTCTCGGTCAATTCAAGCTTGAGCAAGTTCGGGTTGGCCTGCGTGCCCGCCAGCGTTGCCAGTACATCAGCGACAAAATCCGGCTGATGAAGCTGGATCGCGCTGATATTGACCGCCAGGGTCAGCCCTGCAGTCGCCCGGTTCGATTCCCAGCGTTTTAACTGGGCGCAGGCAGTCTCCAGCACCCACTTGCCCAGTGGCAAAATCAGACGGGTGCGCTCGGCGAGCGAAATAAAATCGCCGGGCATGACCAGGCCCAGCGTTGGGTGTTGCCAACGCAGGAGCGCCTCCGCGCCCAGGACATGTCCGGCGTCATCGATTTGTGCCTGGTAGTACAGGCGAAACTGATCCTGGTTCAGGGCCACGCGCAAATCCACCTCTAGTGCAGCCTCGGTGTTCACCAACTCCTGCATCTGGGTATCAAAAAAGCGCAGCGTATTGCGCCCGGCAGCCTTGGACGCGTACATGGCCAGGTCGACCTGCTTGAAAATGTTCTCAGTGGTGTCTTGCTGGTGGCCCCAAAGGGTGATGCCGATGCTTGAACTGGTCTGACACTGATACTCACCAATACGGAACGTGGCACGCAGGCTACGCAGGATTTTTTCACCCTGTTGTCCGGCAAACCTGACTGCCGAATCCCACTCATCACCGGCATCCACAAGCAGGACCAAAAAGTCATCGCCACCCAGGCTGGCGACCGTGTCACGCACGCCCACGCAAGCGGACAGGCGCATCGCGACTTGTTGCAAGACCTGATCACCGACCGGGTGACCCAGGGTGTCGTTGATGGTTTTGAAATTATCCAGGTCAACATACAAGAGTGCGCCAAATTTTTTATCGCGCGCCTTGTCAGTCAAGGCCTCTTGTAACCGGTCCAGCAACAAGCGCCGGTTTGGCAAGTCGGTCAACTGGTCATAAAAGGCCAGATGGTGGATCTTGTCTTCAGAAATTTTGCGTTCCGTGATGTCTTCCTTGACCGCCATGTAGTGGGTGATCAGCCCATCGCCATTGCGAATAGGCGCGACAATCGCGCGCTCGACATATTCGCTGCCGTCCTTGCGACGGTTGTAGAACTCACCTCGCCATGGTTGACCCTGCGCTAACGTTGCCCACAGCGCAACATAGGATTCCTCGGGTGTTTTACCGGAGTGCAGTATCCGTGGATTGCGTCTGATCGCTTCCTCGCGGCTGTATCCTGAGTTCCTGACAAAGGCTTCGTTGACGTATTCGATGCTGCCGTCGAGATTCGTAATAACGATGCTCTCGGGACTTTGCTCGACAATCAGTGACAGTTTGCGCAACTCATCGGCAAAGGCCATGCTTTCCGCGTGGGTACGCAGGCTCTTGATACCGTAAGACAGGTTATTGGCCAGATCAACCAGCAGCTTGACCTCGGCCGCATCGAACGCATCGTTCTCGCGCGCATAGACGGTCAGCGCCCCCATCGCCCCCGCATCGTCTTTAAGCGGCAACGCAATACAAGCCCGATAGCCCTGTGTGATCGCCCAGTCCCGCCACATCGGTGACACCGCATTTTCCGCGAAGTCCTGAGTGACCTGGACACAACAGGTACGAATTGCCGTACCGGCCGGACCCAGGCCCCATTGATCGTCTGCCCAACTGATTCGTACGGTAGACAGATAACCGTCATCGGTGCCAAACCGGGCAACCGGGCGAACGGTCTTGACCGCGTCCTGCATGGCAATACCCACCCAAGCCAGCGGATACCCCCCAATCTCGACCATCAGGCGGCAAATCGAATTCAGCAGGTCGGTCTCGCTGACCGCACGGATCAGCGCCTCATTGCAAGCGTTGAGTGTCCTGAGCGCGCGGTTGGTCCGGGCGACGACCAATTCGGCTTGCTTGCGGGCGGTGATATCGTGAATGGCGACATGTACGGCCGGTGTCCCGTCATACACAATCGACGCACTCTGCACCTCGACATTGATGGTGGTTCCGTCAAGCCGGAGATACTTTTGTTCCAGTAACGGCGACGTGCCACCCTCCCGGGCACTGACCCTCGACCGTTTGCGTGCAATCTCCCGACTGTCTGGATGCACCATATTAAAGACGTCCATGCCCACCAAGTCTTGCAAGGACCGGGCACCGGCCAGCTTGACCGCTGCCGGATTGGCATAGATGAGCCTGGAGCCATCGTGCACAACGAGCGCTTCCGGTGTCCACTCAATCAGCGTACGGTAGCGTTCCTCACTCTGGTGCGACAGGGTTTCCGCCCGTAATCTCAAGTCAAGCATCTCATTGAGTTGCGCGGCGATCTGACGCAGTTCGGCTGGCCCCTGCGGGACCACGCGCTCATGCACGGCACCTGCGCCAACATTGGCTATCGTCCGGGAGATCGCCTCAACAGGCCTGGCAATGCGGCGAGCCAGAACAGTCGTGATCAAGGCCAGCATCAGCACCAGGGCCGTGACAAACGCGAGGCGCTCGACCGCCAGCCGCACGACCGTCGCAAGAACCGTGTCCTCGTCGAGTGAAACGAATGCGATCCAGTCCGATCCGGCAATTGGCGCGAAGGCATAAAACCGACCGTCGCCATCGTCATTACGCGCCCGTGTCGTCCCCTGACGCTCGCGGGTCATGATGGTGGTCAAATTGTCGTCGGTGACGGTGCCCACGTGCTGCGCAGCACCATGCGTACGGGCAATGACGGTGCGATCGCTATCATTGATGCCGATTTCGGTGCGTGCCGCCCGTCCATCCTGTGCAATCAACGGCTCGTAATTTGCCAGATCGACCGAGATCGCCACGACGCCGGTTAACTGTGCAGCATCGTTAATAATCGGATAGGCCAGTGTGGAAACCCAGCGGCCCGTGACGAAACCCCTGGCGGGCTTGCCGACCACAAACTGCCGTGTGCGCACCACTTCGTCAAAGTAATATTTCGGATCTGGCCCAGCCGGCTGTCCTGACGGGGCGGCGTTGACGCTACAGACCAGCTTGCCCTGGGCATCGAGCGTGAGTAAATTTGCATAGGCCGGATTGAACGCTTGCAACTCGGCCAGCAACGGGTCGCAATGGGCAGCATTCAATTCCCTGACCAAGGGACGCGCGGCTAGTTTGGCCAACACAAGCTTCGCGTTGTCCAGAAACAGTTCCGTCTGGGTCACGGTGGTGGCCAGAATCGTGTGCGCCGTTCGGTAGGCTGCCTCAGTGTCAGATTTGTAGTGCCGATACGTGTCAAAGGTCAGTGACACGAACAAGGCAATCAACGGGACTGCGACCAGCCACAGCAAGGCCGTCCGGAAGGAATAACCCATCGCGCGCACGCCGGCAGACCCCGCTGCAACCGAGGCCACGCTTGCAGGTTTGCCAGAATCTAGCCTTTTCTTTGCATGAATCAACGCTACCCCAATCGTGCTCTGATGACCTGACAGACTGATCCTACTCCATCCGTCGAAATCGCGAAAACAGATAGCAAAATGATACCGACTGTGACAACACCGAAATTCTACATTCCTCTATTATCTGATCACGTTCAATAACGTTTTAACAGCGCGTAACATTCTCTTGACAACGTTTGACACACACCAGTCGTCAGTCGCCGGCAGGAGTGTGTTGGCAGCAGCATGGATGGCATATGAAGCAACCCGGACAGAACCTTGATCGATGGATTCATGCGCAAGTGGCACCCCTGACACGCGGCGTGTCGACCGCCGCGTTACGTATGGCTTTCGAAGACTGGCTGACGCATCTTTCGCACAATCCTGAAGAGCAACTTGATCTGGCGCAAAAGGCCGTGCAGAACCTGCAGCACTTGGCAAACTATGCGCTGCGTGCCAGCCCGGTCGCGGCGCGACCAGGCGCTGCGCCCATGCTGAACGACCGTCGCTTTGCAGATCCAGGCTGGCAGAACTGGCCGTTCAACGTGTATAGCCAGGCATTCCTCCTGACGCAACAATGGTGGCAGGATGCGACCACCGGCGTGCGGGGCGTCTCTCACCACCACGAGGATGTCGTCGCCTTCACAGTCAGGCAGATGCTCGACATCCTGTCGCCCGCCAACTATATCTGGAGCAATCCGGAAGTGCTCGAACGCACCGCAAAAACCGGTGGAAAAAATCTGGCCCAGGGTCTGCAGAATTTTGCAGACGACATACAGCGCCTGCTGGCCAAGACGCCGATGGCGGGCACAGAACACTATTCAGTCGGCAAGAACGTGGCGATCACGCCCGGCCAGGTCATCTACCGCAACCACCTGATTGAACTGATCCAGTACGCACCCGCCGGCGCGAAGGTCTGGCCAGAGCCGATATTGGTCGTGCCGTCCTGGATCATGAAGTACTACATCCTTGACCTGTCTCCCGAAAACTCGCTGGTCAAGTACCTGGTCGACCAGGGCTACACGGTGTTCATGATTTCCTGGAGAAACCCGCAGGCCGAGGATCGTGATCTGGGGATGGCCGATTACCTCGAACTCGGCGTCATGGACGCGCTGGAGGCGGTCGGCACGGTCGTGCCCACACAAAGGATCCATGCCGTTGGCTACTGTCTGGGTGGCACGCTGCTCACGATGGCCGCAGCAGCGATGGGGCGCGACGGTGACCACCGGCTGGCCTCGCTTTCGCTCATGGCCGCCCAGACTGATTTCACCGAACCCGGCGAACTGGACCTGTTTATTGACGAAAGCCAGATTGCCTTCCTGGAAGACATCATGTGGGACAAAGGCTATCTGGACAGTTCGCAAATGTCTGGTGCGTTCCAGCTGATGAGTTCGACCGATCTGGTGTGGTCCAGGATGCTCAAACACTACCTGCTCGGCGAACGTTCTGGCATGACCGACCTGATGTCCTGGAATGCCGACGGCACGCGACTGCCCTACCGCATGCACACCGAGTACCTTCGACAACTGTTTTTGCACAACGACCTGGCCAGCGGACGTTTCCTGGTCAACGGCAAACCTGTCGCACTGTCTGACATCCAGTGCCCGCTCTACTGCATCGCCACAGTCCGTGACCATGTCGCGCCATGGCGCTCGGTGTACAAGATCGCGCTGTTGACCAACGTCGATACCACCTTCCTGTTAAGTTCAGGTGGCCACAACGTGGGCGTTGTCAACCCACCGGGGGTGCCCGGTCGAAGCTATCAAGTCCTTGCGCGCAAACACGACGACAAATACCTTGACCCCGAGGCCTGGCTTGCCACCGCGCCGCTCAAGGAAGGCTCGTGGTGGCCGAACTGGGTCGAATGGTTGCAGACCTATTCTGGAAAGCGGGTCGCAGCGCCCGCAATGGGGGCGGTGGCATCCGGCCTGGCACCGCTCTGCGCGGCGCCCGGCACCTACGTCACGCAATGCTGACACGACGTGAGTCGTCAGTCAGCTTGGAACGGCCTTGCGACCGGCGCGGGTGCGCGCGACGATGGTCTTCATGATCTGAGCCGTGCCGTCACCAATCTGAAAGCCCAGGATGTCGCGCAAGCGTTGTTCCATCACGCCGCGATCATAGCCGCCATGGCCAAACATCAACAGGCATTGATGCACCACGTCATACGCAAGTTTTGGGCCCCACCATTTACACATCGCCGCCTCTGCAGTGTGTGGCAGGCGCTTATCCTTGAGCCATAGCGTCTGCAGGCACAGCAAGCGCGCGCCTTCGACTTGTGTATCCAGGTCGGCCAGAGGATGCGATACGCCCTGGAAGGCCGACAAGGGCTTGCCAAACGCTTGTCTCTGGGCCACATATTCCCAGGTTTCTTCAAGCGCCACACGCGCGACACCCAGCACCTGCATCCCGATCAGCGCGCGCGAATAGTCGAACCCTTGCATGACTTGCACAAAACCCTTGTTCTCTTCACCAAGCCGGTGGTCAACAGGGACACGTACATTCTCAAAAAAAAGCGAACCACGACCAATTGCGCGCTGGCCATGACAATCAAAACGGTTACGGGTCACCCCAGGTGCATCCATCGGGACAAGCAAGGCGGTCACACCGTGCGCGCCGGAGTCGACCGAGCCCGTGCGCCCGAAAACCACCGCGGCATCGGCCTGGTCGGCGGCCGAAATCGATGTCTTTTCGCCATTGATGACATACGTGTCCCCCACCCGCTCGACACGTAACTGCAGGTTTGCCGCGTCAGAGCCACCACGCGGTTCCGTCAGCGCAATCGCCAGCAGCACTTGGCCGCGCGTGAGTTTTTCCAGCCACGGCTGCACGACCTGGGGCTGGCCGTGCTCCGCCAGAATCTGGCCATTGAGCGAGGCCAGCAGATTGATGTAGGAAATGCTGAGGTCGGCGCGCGCGATTTCTTCGTGGATCACGCCGGCCGCCAGGCAACCCATGCCTTGCCCGCCACAGGACTCTGGCAATTCAGGTGCGATGAAGCCCATCTCGCCCATTTCAAGCATCAAGGAACGCGTCAGCTCTCGCGAGGTATCGCGTTCCAGGAAACCTGGCGCCACGCGCCGCTGCGCAAAGCGCCGTGCGTGCTCAGCCAGCGCAGTCAGGTCTTCGTCAATATATGGGTTCATGGCAGTTCCTTTCAGGCATGACATCTTTATGCATAGTGGTTCCACTATACTCAAACCGACATATTGATCGATGATATGTCTCATGCTGCCACTCATCATCTGACCACTGAGAAACGTATGCTGCACCGCAAAAAATCTGCACGATCCCGATTCACGGCCAGCCTG
>CAIJKV010000172.1 GCA_903821335.1 uncultured beta proteobacterium | reverse complement strand
TTAGGCCAACTATCGACCACACTCGACCTGGGCAGTTCGACCTCGGTGACGGGCAACGTGTGGACACTGGCTGGTGGCTACAGCGCGTGGCACGGTCAAGCCGGCCACCTGGACGTGATCGCGGGCACGCGTTATCTCGGCTTGGGCACCACACTGGACTGGAGTGTGCAAGGCACGCTTGGACTGCTGCCCGGTCGCCAGGGCAGCGTTTCACTTGACCGCAGCGGATGGGATGCAATAGTCGGCGCAAAAGGCGATATTGCCCTGGACGCCGAGGGAAAATGGTTCATACCCTACTACTTCGACGTCGGTACAGGCAAAAGCAACGTCACCTGGCAGGCACTGCTGGGCGTGGGCTACCGCTACGACTGGGGCAATGTGACGCTCTCGATGCGCAGCCTGTCGTATAAATTTACTGATGGCAACCAGGACACTGACCTGCGGTTCACCGGGCCGGCCCTGGGTGCAACGTTCATTTTTTAGTCACCAACCACCGAGGGCAACCTACATGAAAACCCTGATCCATGGCGCAAGCGCCCTCATTTTCACGCTGCTGGCCGTAACGGGCGTCTGTCCGGTTCTGGCCGACGGTGACGTCAAGCATTTCGACCCAAACGGCAAACCGCCCTCCACATTCACGCTTGAACTGCGCAACGGTCTCATGGCGACGCTACCGTTCTCGGACAAGCGTGACGTTGAGGAAGCCAAGAAGGGTTTTATCGCCGCGCCTTCCTACAAGCAGATCATGGCCGATGCCGGCCAGGTTGCCTGGGACATGGGCAGCTACCAGTGGCTGCTGCAAGGCTCAGACTTCCCAAGTATTCACCCCTCGTTGCAACGTCAGGCCGTGCTGAACATGGCCTACGGCCTGTATGAGGTAGTGCCTGACAAAATCTACCAGGTGCGGGGCTTTGACCTCGCCAATATCACGTTCATCAAGGGTGAAACGGGTTGGATCGTGTTCGATCCGCTGACCGCCAAGGAAACCGCGCGTGCAGCCCTTGAACTCATCAACGAGAAACTGGGCAAGCGTCCTGTGGTCGGCGTCGTCTACTCGCACTCGCACGTCGACCATTTCGGTGGCGTGCGCGGCGTGGTCGACGAAGCCGATGTCGCCAGTGGCAAGGTCTTGGTGATTGCTCCCGAAGGCTTCATGCGCGCTGCGATCGAGGAAAACGTGTTCGCCGGCAATGCCATGTCGCGACGCACCCAGTGGCAGTACGCGATCCTGTTACCGCGCGACCCCTACGGCCATGTCGACCAGTCCCTTGGCAAGAACGTGGCCAACGGCAATACCGGCTTGATTGCACCGAATAAGTTCATCAGCAAGGGCATCGAAGACCTGACGCTCGACGGCGTGAAGATGGTATTCCAGAACACCCCGGATACCGAGGCACCGGTCGAGATGAACACTTATTTCCCCCAGTTCAAGGCCTTCTGGGCCGCCGAGAACGTGGTCGGCACCATCCACAACATTTATACGCTGCGTGGTGCGCCGGTGCGCAACGCACTGAACTGGTCCAAGGAAATCAACGCCGCGCTTTGGCAGTTCGGCCAGGAAGCCGAGGTGATGTTCGCCTCGCACAACTGGCCACGCTGGGGTAACGCCCGCATCCAGGAAGTGCTGCGCACGCAGCGAGACGCCTACGCCAACCTGAACAACCAGGCGCTGCACTACGCCAATCTGGGCGTGACCATCAACGAGATCCAAAACGTCTACGCGGTACCGCCAAGCCTGCAGCAGCAGTGGCCGGCGCGCAGCTACCACGGCGACGTGCAGAACAACTCGCGCGCTGTGCTCAATCGTTTCCTGGGCTTCTATGATGGCAACCCGGTCAATTTGACACCGTTGTCACCGGGCGATTCTGCGCCGTTGTACGTCGAAATGATGGGGGGCTCGGAAAAAATTACAGCCAAGGGCGTGCAGTTGATCGCCGGGGGCCAGTACCTGCTGGCCACCGAGATCCTCAATAAGCTGATCTTTGCAGAGCCACAGAACCAGACAGCCCGTCGCCTGCTGGCGGACGCCTACGAACAGCTTGGCTACCAGGCCGAGAGCACCAGCGTGCGCAACAGCTTTCTGCAAGGGTCCTATGAACTGCGCAACGGCCTGCCTGGCGGCACGCCACAACGCAGCACCGGGCCGGACGTGGTGCGCGCCATGTCGACCGAGATGTGGCTCGACTTTCTGGGCATCAGCATGGACCCGAAAAAAGCCGATGGCATGCGCTTCACCATCAACCTGGTTACCCCCGACAACGGCGAGACGTATCTGCTGGAAATGAGTAACGCCACACTGACCAATATCAAGGGCCAACAGGCAAAGCATGCAGACCTCACCATCACCCTGGACCGCGCCAACCTCAACAGGGTGATGATGGGCGTCACCACCTTCGACGACCTGATCACCGCTGGCCAGGCCAAGTTCGAGGGCGACCGCAAGCCCTTCGACCAGCTGCGCAGCCTGATGGTCTCGTTTACGCCCGACTTTGAGATCCTTCCAGGTACGGCACCAAAATCGCCCGCGAAAGGACTGCATGCCTTCGAGATGCCTGACCTGATCCCCCCGAAATCGGCCGGCGACTGAGTTACAATCAGGTCGTTCATTGGGGAGTAGCCGCTCTTTGCATAAAGAGGCGCATGTCAACATACTTGGTATCCATACCATGGCATGCGCGGTTTCCTAGCTTGGCAAGACCTTTGATCACAATACCCTGCGTCTGGCCGGTGGGGGTTGTGGTCATTCGTCTGTTGACCGGCCTTGGAAAATGCAATGCATGCACTTCTCGTCTCCACCGGGGTCGTAGCGCTCGCCGAAATCGGCGACAAGACCCAACTCCTCGCCTTCATACTCGCAGCCCGGTTTAAAAAGCCAGTTCCCATTATTGTGGGGATTTTGGTCGCAACCATTTTCAATCACGGCTTGGCCGGCGCCTTAGGTGCCTGGATCACATCGCTGGTCAGCCCGGAAATGTTGAGATGGATACTCGGCGCTTCCTTTATCGGCATGGCGGTCTGGACACTCATCCCTGACAAAATAGAGGAAGAAGAAACTCAGGTGGCCCGACAATTCGGGGTCTTCGGCGCCACGCTCATCACCTTCTTTTTAGCTGAGATGGGCGACAAGACTCAGATCGCGACCGTTGCCCTGGCCGCGCACTACGGACAACCTTTGATGGTTGTCATCGGCACCACCCTGGGCATGTTGATCGCCGATGTGCCCGCCGTATTTATTGGCAATAAGTTTTCAGCCAGGATTCCCATGAGGCTGGTTCACTCCATCGCCGCAGGCATCTTTGCCGTGATGGGCGTCCTGTCTCTGCTCAGCATTGACTCGCTGTTCGAGTTGTTTTAGCGACCAACCAAAAAAAATCAAATCGCAGTTCCCTCCGCTGTCAAACGCCGAATGTTGGGAGTAACATTCACCAATTAAAGTGCGCTTAGTGGCTACGGTGATTCTTAGCGTCACGCCTTGCCTGATTCTTCCCTGGCTCAGCGATTGATACGCAGGCGTCGTGCCATTTTTTTGCATTGATTCCCTGTAACGAAAGGTTGGCTAAGTAGGCTGAGGCAATTGAGGCAAACTCAATTATCGACCACGCGCGGTTTGAGCGCGTTGGCTGTTCGGGTAAACAATCGGATCATGATCCTGCTCATTGGGGCAGTGGCTGCGATCCTTGTGTTATTTGCAGCCCTGGGTATTGCAGTCGCCTTGCGCGAAAGCACACGGCGAGACTGGGCCGATGAAATGGCCAACCTGACCCTCATGCTGGCAGAGCACGCGGGGCAGACCTTGTTCTCTGCCCATACGGTTCTCGACAGCCTGCACGACGTAGTCGACCAGCAAAAGCTTGAAACCGCATCAGATTACAAGGCTTTTGCTTCACGTGAGTCCAGCTTTCACCTGCTGGTGGACAGGACAAGCGCCAACCCGATTATTGACGTGGCGACCTTC
>CAIJKV010000171.1 GCA_903821335.1 uncultured beta proteobacterium | reverse complement strand
GGCGCGCGCAACCGCTTGCTCGCCTTGCAACTTGCTCTGACCATACACGGACAGGGGATGCGTGGTATCGGTTTCCCGGTACGCACCAGGACTTAAGCCATCAAAAACATAATCCGTGGAGTAGTGCACGATGCAGGCGCCAGCAGCGTGCGCGGCCTCGGCCAACAGCCCCGGGGCGATTGCATTGACGGTTTCGGCGGCTTGCGGCTCAGACTCGGCGCGGTCAACCGCCGTGTAGGCCGACGCGTTCACGATGATGCAGGGTTGCGTGCGCCCGACGAGTGCCGCGATCGCCTGGGGCAAGGCCGCGCGGTCACCCAGGTCAAGGTCAGCACGTGTAGACGTCACCACAGGGCCAAGCGCGGCCAATGACTTTTGCAGCGCATGCCCGACCTGGCCATTGGCCCCGATGAGCAGGATGTTGTTGTGTTTGGTCATGGCCAGTGGCTCCGCAGTCAATCCGGACAATTCAAGGATCATCACGACGATTGTATGCGCGGCAAAGCCGTTATATCGCCAGTGTCACCATGCCCACTGCCAGCAAGAACCAGAGAGACAACCGCTTGATCAGATCGGCACTGCCACGTAGCGCCCGGACAAACAACCAGGTGCCCAGCACCGTCGACACCAGGTATACGGGCACAAACGACGCGGTGTAGACCATTTGCTGGGTATTGATCGCACCCTTATAGAGGAAAAACCCCAGGGTGGTCACTTGTGCGACGGCGAAATACATCATGAAAAATGATCGCAGCACGATCGGTGAAATGGACTTGTCCGACAACAGGTACAACACCAGCGGGGGCCCGCCTACACCCGCGATAGCTGTCAGCACACCACTGCAGACGCCAACCACAATGTTCTGGAACCTGCCGCGTGGTCCCTGATACGTCCAGCCGACCAGCATGATGGCCGCCAGGCTGGCGACGATCAGCCCGAGCAGGCGACGAATCAGATTGGGATCAAGCCATTCGATCACCATGACGCCAAACGGAATCCCGAACAAAGCCGGGATGGAAAGCGATACCACCAGGCGCCAGTCGGTGGTCTTCCAGACACCGGGCAAGGACTGCACCGACGTCACCAGATTGAGCAACAACACGACCACCACCATGTCGGCGGGTGCCATGAACAAACTGAACAAGGGCGCCAGCACCAGACCGCCACCGAATCCGGTGAAGGACCGGATGGTGCCCGCCAGCAAGACCGCCAGGCACAGCAGTGCGAACACGGGCACCGAGGGAAACAGCTGGTGCCAGAGGTCAAGACGCATCAATCAGCCTTGCGCCTATGGCCACCAGACACCTCTTGGCACCCCGGCAGTCCGTGTCGTGACCGGGCACGGTTCACTCTGCTTACTTACCGCGGAATACCGGCGAACGCTTCTCGGCGAACGCGCGTTTGCCTTCCTGGTAGTCATCGCTTGCGAAGCATCCGAGCACCAGCTTGGTAATGCCCTGGACGTCGATGTCGGACCCCACTTTCTGAAACTCGCGAATGGCTTTTTTGCCGGCCTGAAGCGTCAGTGGCGCATTGGACGCGACTTTGGCCACATAGGCGTCAAGGGTGTTATCGAGCTCGGCGGCCTCAACCACGTAATGGACCAGACCTTTCGTCAGTGCTTCTTGCGCGCTGTAGCGATTGGCCGACAACAGAATATCAAGCGCGTGCGCAGCGCCCACGGTCGTCACCAGATTGCGGATCGCCGTCAGGCGATAGCCCAGTCCCAGACGTCCGGCAGGAATCGCAAACGAACTTGGAGCCGAGGCAATGCGAATATCGCAGCACAGCGCCAGGTTCAAGCCCCCGCCAATGCAATACCCGTCAATGCGGGCAACCGTTGGCTTGAGAAAGTCATAGATCGCGAACTGCGCGCCTTCGGCGACACGCTCGTATTCAGCCACGGCATCGGCGGCAGTACGCAGTGTGTCGAACTGGGAGATATTTGCACCGCTCACGAAGGCCTTGCTACCGGCACCGGTCAGGACCACGGCACGGATGTCGTCATCTTGCTCGAAAAGCTCCAGGGCCTTTGGAATACCGACCCACATGTCAAAGGACATCGCGTTGTGACGGCCTGGATCATTGAAGGTGATCCAGCCCACTGCACCCTTTTTCTCAATGATCAGGCTATCGGTCACTTCGTCCTGCAACAGTCTGGTGGTCGTCGTCATTAAAGGTCTCCAAGTAGTTTTCTATAACGCGCCATGCCATTGTCCAGGTGCGTGCGCATGGCTTGCCGGGCCCCGGCCGCATCGTTGCGGCCAATGGCGTCAACGATCAGGTGGTGCTCGGCTTCGATTTCCTCGATTCGCGTGGTGCCAGTATTTCTGAACCGATACGTGCGAACCGCATTATGAATCACATGACTGAGATGGCCCATGATTCGAACAAAATAAGGGTTATTGGCCGCATGGGCGACGGCCAGGTGGAAATCGACAGCAGAATGCGCGGCGGCTTGCCAGTCGTCGGAATCCTGGTCTACACGTTTGAGCGCCCGTTGCAAGGTTTCAAGTTGGGCACGGGTCCGATGCGTGGCGGCCAGGGCGGCGGCACCCGACTCAATTTCAACACGCAACTGATGCACGTGAATCAACGGGGCAAGGTCCAGCAAATCATCGTGCGACACCTCAAAGGGTCGCATCGCCAGATCGGCGCAGACAAAGGTACCCACGCCATGCCGTGTTTCAACCAGCCCGGTCAGTTTAAGCCGGGCGATGGCTTCGCGCACCACGTTGCGGCTGACACCGAACTGCGCCCCGAGTTCTTGCTCGGTAGGCAGGCGCTGGCCCGGGGGCAGACTTTCGTTGAGAATACGCGCACGCAATTGCTGCGCGATCTCGTCAGGCAGATTTTCCGTACGTCCGAGGTTGTCAAAAGCCGTCATCACCTTGGGCTTGTCCAGGGAAACTGAGGCCTGGCTTGAGGTTGCCCCACGGCTGACCAGCGGTTGCCGGCGCGCCCGATACACTGTTGCAGTCATTGTCTTACTCACAAAAGTACTCCGCTTATGTGTTGACCTTCACCCGAAATCAGATGGCGCCTTCCGTGCGTAATTCGGCGATCTGCTCGGGACTGAACCCAAATTCGGCATAGACCTGATCATTGTGCTCACCGCGATCGGGGGCTGCCGTGAACTCCCCAAGCTTGGTGCGACTCAGTATCACGGCCTGGCCGACCACACTGATGTCACCCAGCTTAGGATGCGTAAGATGCTTGGCCATGCCCAGATGCTGGACCTGCGGGTCTTCCATCGTTTGCTGCACGTTCTTGATCGACCCGCACGGCACGCCTTCCTTGTTCAACAAGTCGATCCAGTACGCGGTGGTATTCTTTTTTGTGCACTCGCCGATTTCGGCGTTAAGCGCCGGGCGGTTCGTGGCACGCAACTGCAGCGTGGTGTAACGCGGGTCGGTCGCCATCTCCGGTGCGCCCAGCACCTGTGCCAGACGCACGAACATCTCAGTCCCCATGGCGGCGATATTCATGAAACCGTCGGATGTCGGGTACACACCCGTTGGAGAGCTGGTGGGATGGTCGTTGCCACTCTGCCCGGGAATCTCCTTATTCATCAGCCAGCGCATGATCTGGAAGTCCATCATCCAGACCTGCGCCTGCAAGAGCGATGTCTGCACCCACTGGCCCTGGCCGGACACCTCGCGTTCGAGCAGCGCCACCATCGTGCCAATCGCGCAGAACAGTCCCGACGTCAGGTCCGCGATCGGTATCCCGGCGCGCATCGGACCGCGCCCGGGTTCGCCCGTCACCGACATGACGCCGCCAAGACCCTGCGCAATCTGGTCCAGACCGGGCCGATCCTTGTAGGGGCCATCCTGGCCAAAACCGGAGACACTCGACAAGATGATGCGCGGATTGACCTCGCGCAGTGATTCGTAATCGATACCGAGTTTGAACTTGACGTTGGGCCGATAGTTTTCAACCACCACGTCCGCCTTCTTGACCAACTCCATGAATGCCGCGCGCCCTTTCGGATGTTTCAGGTTCAGGGTGATGCTGCGCTTGTTGCGATGCGTATTCTGGTAGTCGGCAAACTGCGCGGAGCCACCGGGTTTGTCGTCCGGCATGTCTCCCGGCTCTTCGATTTTGATGACATTTGCCCCCCAGTCGGCAAACTGCCTGACCGCTGCCGGTCCGGATCGCACACGGGTCAGATCAAGGACCGTGAAGCGGCTAAGGGGTAACGTTGACATGCATGTCTCCAAAGCGGGTGAACTGGATTTTATGATGATTGTTTTCCAGAGTCCGGGAATTTAACTCGGATGTTGGACATCTTACAAGAAAAAAATAATGGCCTGAACAACCCCCACACAGCAAAGGGGCTATTCAGGCCGTCTATTAGGGTAAGTCCTGACGTGCAGTGATTCCGGACAGTGATTCCGTGCAGTTATTCCGGCTGGGCGCCGGAATCTTCAATCACCTTTTTCCACTTGAGCCGCTCGGTCTGTATCTCGAGAGCCATCTCCTGCGGCGTGCTGGACCGGGGCTCCATTCCCATGGCGATCATGCGCGCGCGCAGAGCCGGATCCGACAGCACCATGACAACCGCCTGGTTCAGCCGCTCGATGACGGTGACAGGCGTCGCCTTGGGCACCGTCAGATAATTGACCGCGGTGGCATCGAAGCCTTTGAGCACGTCGGCAATCGGTGGCACGTCTGGCAGCAGTGAAGAACGTTGCGGCATGGCAATGCCCAACACCCGGACCTGGCCTGACTTGATGTAGGGCAAATACACCGACAGGCTGTCGATCGACATCTGGATATTTCCCCCAACCAGATCCGCGATCACCTGCCCGGTTCCCTTATAGGGCACATGTGAAATCTGGATATTGGCTGAGGTCTTGAACAGTTCACCGGCAAGGTGGCTGCTGGCACCGATCCCGGCACTGCCAAAATTGACCCGTCCCGGATTGTTGCGTGCATAGTCAATCAGCGCTTGCACACTTTGCACGGGCAGCGGGGGATTAACCACCAGCACATTCGGAAACCAGGCGACGCGCGACACCGGCACCAGGTCATCCGGGTTGTAGGACAGCTTGGCCATCAGGTAGGGATTGGTGATCTGCGGGCCCGGTGTGGTGTAGAGCACCGTATAGCCATCCGCTGGCGCGTTGGCCACCAGCGTGGCACCCACTGTTGC
>CAIJKV010000170.1 GCA_903821335.1 uncultured beta proteobacterium | reverse complement strand
GTTGAGTTTGGTCCAGCGAATAATCACCAGCATCAGCAGTGAAACGATCACGCCGAAAATCTCGATAATGATGTTGATCGGGAGCTCGAGCCAGAGCATGAGCGTATAGCTGGCCACCATCAACAGAATATTCAGCTGTTCATTGAAATTCTGCACGGCGATTGAATGCCCCGCCGACAACAGCACGTGACCACGGTGTTGCAGCAGTGCGTTCATGGGCACGACAAAGTAGCCCGATAGCCCGCCAATCACGAGCAGCAGAGTATAGACAGCCCAGGTGGCCGATACCCAGGGCATCAGCAGCACCACCAGCCCCATCAGCACGCCGACGGGCAATACGCCCAGGGCGCTGCGCAAGTGGACCCGGCCGGCCAGCACGGCGCCAACAACGGTACCAAGCGCTGCAACGCCCATCAGGATCGAGGCCTGGTCCAGCCGATATCCCAGGTGACTGCGTCCCCACTCGATCACGATCAGTTGCAACGTGGCACCCGCGCCCCAGAACAGCGTGGTCACGGCCAGCGAAATCTGGCCGAGTTTGTCCTGCCAGAGTACGCATACATAGGTGGCGAAAGACCGCACCAGCCTGACTGGGTGTGTCTGCTGCGTCGGGTATTTAACATGGGTGGCGGGAATCAGCAGGTTACAGATGGCGGCGGCCGCATAGACGAACGCGATCATCAGGATGGCGGCTTCGGCAGGAGTGTGCACCAGAGCGCTGATCAGCGGATGCGACAGGAGCCAGTTCGAGACCAGAGGGGAGACCAGCGCGCCTCCGAGGACCGTGCCCAGAATAATGGACAGGACCGTGAGTCCTTCGATCCAGCTGTTGCCCTTGACGAGCAGCAGTGGAGGCAACATCTCGGTGACGATGCCATATTTGGCTGGCGAATAGGCGGCCGCGCCAATGCCGACCAGCGCGTAAGCGCCGCACACCAGCAGAATTTGCCCTGAGGTCGACAGTCCGAAGGTCGCATAGCAGAACATGAGCAAGCAGCCCGCTACCTTGAGTGCATTAGTGGAAAACATGACGCGGCCCTTGGGGTGCGCATCGGAAATGGCACCCACGAAGGCGGCGAGCAGCACGTAGGCAGCCGCAAATGACCACTTCATCACCGGAGCCATCCAGTCAGGACCGTGGAGCTGCTGGATCAGTGCAATGGCTGCGATAAACAGTGCGTTATCTGCGAGGGAAGACAACGCCTGCGCTGCCATGACGAGAAAAAAACCTCTGCTCAAGTGATGAATTCCCAAAAAGACAGCCTCGCGGCCAAGTTACCGTGCGCCCCCATGCGCAGGGTGGCCACACCTCTTTATTTGTTTGAGTATAGCGGCAGGATGCGTCATTTTTGCGAGTGCCACAAGAGGTGGTTGCCTGCGGCAGGTGATTTGGGGATTGCCCTCGTCGCAGCAACGGTGTGGCCGGCGATCGGGGGGCTGAATTCCCCTCTGGCTGCGTTATGATCTACAGGATTCCATCCCTGTGTGTCGAAATATTTTGCGCCTTACCCAGATCAAACTCGCAGGATTCAAGTCTTTTGTCGATCCGACCGTGATCCCTACGCCGAGTCAACTGGTGGGGGTGGTGGGTCCGAACGGTTGCGGCAAGTCCAATATTATCGACGCGGTGCGCTGGGTGATGGGTGAGACCCGTGCCTCGGAACTGCGTGGCGAGTCCATGCAAGACGTTATTTTTAGTGGCTCTGGTCATCGCAAACCCTCCGCGCGGGCTTCTGTCGAGCTGGTGTTTGACAACACCTCGGGACGGGCCGTCGGGCAGTGGAACACGTACGCTGAAATCGCTGTACGACGCGTCCTGACGCGTGACGGTACCAGCAGCTATTTCATCAATAACCAGCAGGTACGGCGTCGTGACGTCCATGACTTGTTCCTGGGCACGGGTCTTGGGTCACGCGGCTACGCCATCATTGGTCAGGGCATGATCAACCGG
>CAIJKV010000169.1 GCA_903821335.1 uncultured beta proteobacterium | reverse complement strand
TGAGTGTGGTCAGTTAATTTGATGGGCTGATGTTCAATTTTCGTGATGGTTGAAGGTGAAGGGGCGTCAGTTTTATGCATGGGTCCGTTTTCGTCTCAGTGATGGCCGTGAGTCAGAATGGTGTTGTGTCAGTATCCGTGTCCGAACCAGGCGGGTGTGTGACGATATTGTGGCGTGAGCGCTGCGCGTAATAGCGATGGATCTGATCAGCGTAGCGATTTTCGAAGTCCGTCGTGAACCGCTGCAAGAAGTCCAGGATTTCAACGACGGCCTCGTCCGAGAGGTCGCGCAACGTGATGGTCGGTTCCCAGGGATTTGTGAGCATGGTCGATGCTCAACGACCCGCAGCCGCACGCCGGGGGGCTGGCGTGTCGGGCAGGGCAAAGACCTCAAGGTAAAGTTTCTCATCGAGTTGCGCGAGGTCATGCTGTGCGGCGGCAGCGAGTAACTCTGCGGCCATTGTGGTGAGGATCCGATAGTTGCCGGCGGCGTGATCGCAGAGCGTGTGTTGCAACTTGGGGGTCATGAGGCTCGCGTTGCCCGCACCGGCCAGCAGGTGTTTCAGACAGGCCAGCAGTTCGTCACGGCTGGCATGCTCGGTCGCCAAGCGGGTTCGAATCCGGGATCCTAGCGGGATCAACTCTTCGCGGCGTAGTTTCTCGACGAGACGTGAATCGCCGGCGAGCACAACACATAACAGTGGCTGCGAGTCGAACTGGGCGCTCGCCATCAGGCGCAACTCGGACAAGGCGGCTGGGCTCATCTCCTGGGCCTCATCGACCAGCAGGATGGCGCGTCGACGGGTCGTCTCCAGATGCACGAGCCAGGCTTCGCGCAGTGCCTTGAAGCCACCCCATCGATTGTGAGGGCGCAACGGCACGCCAAAGATGTCACCCATCTCACGGTAAAAATCTGCCAGATTGCTCTGCGGATGGTTGATGGCTCCAACGGTGATGTCGGGCAGGCGCGCGAGGCGCTCGGCCAACAAGCGCAACGCCACACTTTTACCGGTGCCCGGGTCACCGTGGATCATGGCAAAGCCGCCCTCGCGGATCTGGGCATGTTCAATGCGCCAACAGAAGCTCTCGATGCGAGGCGGCACATAGATGGCCTCTGTCGGTAAATCCGACGAGAACGGGTTCCACTTCAGTCCGTAGAGGGCGAGCAGCTTCTGATTCATGCGTGGTCCTTATTGGTAGGCAGATTGTTGGGTTGTTTGTCTGTGGTATCGGTAGGCAGGTACGCCGGTGGCAGGCCAGTGGCGGCATAGTCGGCGAGCAACTGGCGCAGCAACGGTGCAACCCCAGAGGGGGGGAGCACCGACAGGTCTGCGCCAACCGGTGTGAGCGCGCGCCGCGCGCCGCTGGCGTTGGCGGACTTGTCGAGTGGTCTGACTGGGCAGAGAATGGCTCCCGTGCGGGGATCGACCAGATCAACCCGCGACAGATCCCAGCGTGCATAGCGCAGGCGGACGTCTATAAAGTTTCTGTACCGAACCGGAATCTCGAAGCGGGTGCCCGCGAGACTGACGGTGCCATCGGCACGGCGTTGCCTGCGCACGACCTCGATGCGGAAGGCCGCAACAAGGTCGGCGGTGTTTGGACACGCGCGCCCGACATTGGGTCCTGCCAGGTAATGTGCCATGGGCGTGGTGTTGATCTCGGAATGTACTGTCCGGTGATACTCCTGCTCGACCCAGGCCTGGGTCGATTCATTGAGGAGCGCGAGCGTGAGGGCGGACTCCCCCTCGAGCATGGCCATCAGTCGCGCCTCGATTCGCCCCCAGAGGGACTCTTGCTTGCCATTTTGGTACGGTGAGTAAGGGAGCGTGGTTTGGTGAACAATGCCAAGGCGCGCCAAGCCCGTGACCGTCTCGTCGGCCAGCATGGCCGCGCCGTTATCGGTCATCAACGCGCGGGGCAACCCGCGCTTCATGAATGCTTGCGACAGCCCATGCACAAGGCTTTGCGCTGTCTCATCGAGGTACCACTGCAGGTGACAGACCAGGCGTGAGCGATCATCCATCACACCCAGCAGCATGGGCTTGACCCAGACTCCTGCGCGGTTGAGTACTTTGCGCGAACAGTGATGGAAGTCCAGGTGCCAGAGCGCGCCGACGTGGTCGACCTCGAAGCTTCTGACCTCCAGGCGTTCGAGTCGGTCCCGTGCCATGAGCGCGCCCTCGGTGGCCCGCTTGGGTCGGGCTTGCCGGAACATGCCCTGGGCCATCAGGAAGCGTCGAATGGTGGGATAGGATGGCACAGGCGTGTCGCCGCCCTGGGATGTCACGCGCAGATTATCGAAGTGCAACTGCATGGTCCAGCCCGGATGCTCGCGGTATTGGCGGGTCAACGCTTCGATGGCCTGGTCGCTCATGCTGGGGAAGCGCCCGGCATGAGCGCGCACCCGGTTTCTGAGCACCGCAACGGGATCGCGCGCCGAGCGGGCGGCGTAATACCAGCGCTCAATGGTCGACACATTAAACGACACGTCCAGCCCCGTGACCGGATGACGCCAGGTCTTGGCAGCGAGTGCACGCAAGGCGCCAATCAAGGATCCTGGCGCAGGAGGTGCGGCCATGAGGGGACCAATGATCGAGAAGCGCAAGTGTGCCCAGCGATCACGAAGCAGTGGATCGGTAACAGGGGTCAAGGAGATCTCCCAAACGTGTGGTGCACGGCGCGCCACAACAGGAAGTCCAGCCTACAGAGCCTTGATGGGACTGACCATTGGCATGTTCTGCGGGTGTTTAGCTCCCCGCACGCAACGTGATCAGCCTGACCGTGATCGGCGTGAGAAATATCAGCAGGCGCTCCAAGGCCTCAAGGGCAGTGCCGGCAAATCGTGCAAGCAAACTGGTGGGCAATAAGGTGGTTGTGACGGGCGGCATAAAACGTGCACAGTGGGCCTGCCACAGCGGCGTGCTGACAAACTGCTGCTGCCACCAGGCGCGCCAACGTTGCAAGGTACGCAATGAGATCTTGACGGCCTTCGAGAGTGCGTGGGTTGAACCGTTCTGAGCGGCATGGCGCGACGAGACCAGCACCATCACGAGCGCCAGATAGACGCGTCGCCCCAGGAATCTCACTGATCGAGATGTTGTACGTTGCCGACAGCGGTGGCAACAAAAACTCAGGCGAGACGCAAACTCGGCACGGATCTCGACTGGGCAACCCCGGGGCTTGCGGGGATAGTTGGCGCGGTGCAGCCTGCCCCCGCAGTGGCAACCCGCTTGTCGGGTCGACTCGGCAAGCTCTTGATCAATGCGAAGGAGTAATCGAAAGAACTTGGGGTCCTGCTGGGGAATGTGGCACACTTTGGTTGTCTCTTGGCTTCGTAACCAGAGACTCCCCCAAAGAGTTCGTTTGTTCAAGTTCTCTGCGGGGGGTCACCCACAAACCATCACGATACGTGATCAAAAAAACAACAAATACCATCACGTTCGGTGAACGTACTCACTTGGTCAACCCTATTTGACATTGCAACCGAGGATATTAAATCTGTTGATGACCTTATCAGAGTCGTCCAAGACTGTATGCCGCTACAGTCTGTTTTTACTAGTGAGACTTGGGATTTGGTTGCCGAACTCGAAGCGCAGGCCCAATCGGCAACCGAAGCAAGCAGAATCGCTATTCAGTCGCAAATCGATACGCTTGAACAATATGACGAATGTTGGATAAGCCTGTTTGAAAGAGGGGGCGACCAACAATTGGCGGAGTTCGTGAGAAAGATCGATGAGTGGCTTAAGGAACCCATTGATTGGAGCCAAAGTGAATGGTTCGGTAACCGGACTGCACAGGGGGGCGCATTGGAATTTTTTAGAGACCAGCCGCGCGAACTTCTTGAACAACTCGGAGTGGTCGTTATTGAAGGTGAGCATCCTGGCAGCAGCTACTATGCAGCTGAGTTACGCGAAGACATTGACAAGGCCAACGAAGTTGCAGCTGCCCTGAAGTTGCCATTTCGATTTAAGAAAGATACGTCGTAAACGAAAAGTCTTGAATTTGGAGCGGACATGAACGCAGAAGAGGCGAACGAAATATTTGAAGAATTAAAGCAACTCGCGGAAGAATCAGATTCTGAAAAGGTAGTTGGGAGAGTGAAGCAACTCCAAACATCTGGAATCGAGATCAATGTCATCGCGGAAGACGACGATCCGGAGTTCTTCAATGAATCGTCTCCCTACACCGAAGTGACCCAGCGTTGCCGAATCGAAATCAATGGAATTGAGGTTTACGATTGGTACGTCTGTTACATGGGCTATTACGGTGGTGGCGGCACAGGTTGGTGGATTGATAGAAATGACTCTTCATTGGATTTTGATATTGAGTCTTTGCTGGATGCTCTTGACCTGATGCCAGAACGTCCGGATGTCCCGGAGCCGGATTCAGACGACGAAGACAGTGACGAATCTAAGGAAGACGACGAGTGAGTACTGTTCAATTGTGTTGGTGCCTGCGCATAGCGAAGCATTCGAGGGCGTCCAAAACCATTTGGACAGACTGATACTGCGAGTGCCATCACTTCAACTCCAGATGCAACGGCCTCATGAAAGGCCTCGGAATAGGCTTTGCCAAAAAGTTGGGTCACCTCAAAGCTCTGCGCATCAGCCCGCTGCACAAGATAAATAAGAACTGCTCGTTGCCCGCTCCGTACCTGATGTTTCAGAAATTGAAGATGTTTCACACCTCTGGGGGTGATTGAATCTGGGTAGCGAGCTACCCCGTCTTCTACGATATTTGCACTCTTTACCTCTACCAGACAATCGCCCTGTAAGCCGGACAAATAAAAGTCCACTCTAAACCCCTTTTCTACGAGTTTCTCACGAGACACCGTGGTGTATGTCTCCAGCCCAGGTACTAGCTTTTGACGTAAAGCTGATTCAACGATGCGATTTGAAAGATGGGTATCTGTCCCAATCCAAAGACCCTCCAGCATCACGGCTCGCCATGTGTAGCGACGTTTTCTCTTTGGATCTGCACTGTCCCAAAGAAGAGCCTGACTGCCTTCAATCAGGCAGCCTGTCATTGCACCCGGATTCGGGCAATATGCAATTTCCTCAATTTCATCGGCCAGCTTCATTCGCACCAAAAATCGCTGGGATCTTTTTATAAACGTCGCTTTCTGTTGAGGTTGAGGAAAAGGGAAAAATATTTCGTCAACATTCATTTTGTAGATCACATCCAAATTGTTTTAACTAGGTGCGAATTCTTAATTTTCTTAACGCTAACGTTTTGCGTAGAAGGCGGTCGGTCATTCGACGACCCATTCGGTGCAAAGACTAACTGAAATCAGAAGGAACTGTTTGAAAAAGGATGACTATTTCGAAGATTGAATAGCGTTATCGGCGATGGCGGCGGCCCAAGAATTGGCCGACGTGAAGCGCTTGATTCCAATGATCGTTGTGCCGAGCCATTTGGCCAAGAACTATTGGGCGTCGTCCAACACGATCAGGCCCCAGCAGGATCTGCAAATGAACCCACATCCTCAGTTAATACGCGTTCACTGAAAAAGTGCTCCCACTGCTTGCCCCAGTCGCCCGGAAACCGATCCAGCAAGTCTTTCATCGTCAGGCGGGCCGGCTGCCGACCGTCCAGAATGGCCTCGACGATAGTCGGCGACAGTAGCGCCAGCCGAACCACACGGCTTACATATGACGGGCTGATTTTCTCGGCGGCCGCCATATCGTCGATCGTGGCATAGGTTCCGTCGTCAAGCAGTCTCTGCCAGCGAAAGGCACGCGCGATGATTTTGACCATCGTGCTGTCGATGGTCGCCTCCTGGCGCGCGATCGCCCGGGAGCCATCCGG
>CAIJKV010000168.1 GCA_903821335.1 uncultured beta proteobacterium | reverse complement strand
TTGGGTTCCGCTCTGCCTTGTATTTGTAAGGATGTAAGGGGGTGGCGGTAGCCATCCCCCATAAAGAATATGGGCCAACACTCAGAAGCAGAACTCAATCGCAAGTTCGTTGAAACCGCAAAATTGATGAATATTTATCTCAACCATTTTCCGAAATTTGAAAAGTATGCTTTGGCGCAAGAGGTGCGCCAGTGCATGTATTCGGTTTATGGATTCATCATTGAGGGACAAAAGCGGTATCACAAAAAGACAACGCTCATTAATCTTGACATCAGGCATGAGCAGTTGCGCATGTTTGTGAACCTTTCAAATTCACTTGGATATTTTGAATTTAAGGACGGAAATAAATCGGATGACTCGCCCACGAAGCTGGCCGCTCATCGATTTATTGCAATAAGCAGGCTGATCGACGAACTAGGCCGAATGATTGGCGGCTGGGTTGTCTTTGAGCGGCAAAAAGAGCAAGACCGGGAGGCGTCTTAACATGGCTCCGATCTCGGGCGGCAACTGGAACAACTCATCCAATGCTGGCGTGTGGGCGTTCAATCTCAACAACAACCGCACGAACTCGAACAACAACATTGGGTTCCGCTCTGACTCTGTCTCACCTCACATCGGGCAACCGAAAAGTGGAACAAAGGGAGATGTTTTCCGGCAGTTAACGGCTGCAAAATCGGTTCACTGCCACCTTTCCAGTAGCGGCCTCTCGCGGGCCTTTGACCGTCAGGTGGCAGGATTATGAAGCGGCATGGAAATTTGTTTGAACGTGCTTTCAGCGCGGAAAATCTTTACCTTGCCTATCTTGCCGCAAGTGGGCAAAAACACCATAAGCGGGCCTGTTTCAATTTTGAGCGCCGCCTTGCGTACAACCTGGATCGGATGCACAAGGCGCTGTGGAATGGGACCTACAAACCTCAGCCATATTATTCATTCACGGTGTACGAACCAAAACCACGCCTGATTTTTGCACCGGCATTCTTTGACCTGGTTGTCCAGCACGCGATATACAGAATTATTGGCCCCATCTTTGACCGGACATTTATAGACCAGTCCTTCGCATGCAGAAAAGACAAGGGTACGCATAAGGCCGCTGATTATGCGCAGGCCGCGCTACAGGAGTCCCCGCGCGACAGCTATAGCATCAAGCTGGATATTCGAAAATTTTTCTACAGAATTCAGCGACCTATTTTGAAGGAACAGATTGAAAGGCAAATTAAAGACGGGCGGTTTATTGATGTGATGATGCAGTTTGCCGTGTACGGTGAGCCAATTGGAATCCCGATTGGCAATTTACTTTCGCAAACCTACGCCCTGATTTACCTCAATCCGCTAGATCACTTTATTAAACGAGTTCTAAAAGTAAAAAAATATTGCAGATATGTCGACGATTTCATTTTGTTTGGAATCAGCAAAGAAGAGTGTCTGGCGGCTCTTGAAAAAATCAAGGCATTCATATCTGGGCTCGGATTAGAACTGTCGAAGTACACCATTGCACCCACTCGGCGCGGGATCAACTTCGTTGGGTACCGCACCTGGGCAACGAGAAGATTTATCAGAAAACACAGCATTTTTAAGTTTAGGCGCGCTGCAAAAAAACGCCTTCTGGAAAGTGTTGTTTCAACTATGGGCCATGCACGGAAAACGCACAGCCTCGGATCCCTATCACGACACCTTTTGGAGAACCACTATGACCTCTATCTACGCTTACCAGAAATTTATCGACGTGCAGCGCACCGTTGAAATGGTTTTGCCTGTTGATCCTGCTACGAATCAACGCCTTGGAATCGAGCTGGCGACGGTCGGCGCGATCACTTACGTGTCAGTGCCGGCTGGCCAGTCACTACCCGACCAGCCCGCCGAAATCAACCCGCAACTTTTAACCGATGTCCCTGCGTCGCTCATCAGCGTGATTTCTGACGCGAGTCCGCATGTGCGCATGATCCGCAGCATGGTCAAAGAAAAGATCGCTACGCATTACTCTGTCGAAGATGAAATAAAACTGCTACGCACTGCCCCGAGCGAGGAGTTCGACATCTACAACGCATTTGTTGAGGACGTGCGTGCATGGGGACGCACTGAGCGAGCGAAACTTGGCTTGTAAAGAGTGCAACATGAGAATATTCAAACCATTCGGCCTTTGGTCAACGAACACCAGCGGGAACATCGCACTTGCTAGTACGGCTGTTGTGTCAAAGGCACTCACGATGACGTGGGATAGCGGGACTGGTAAGTTTTATCCGGGCTACTAATATGAATCTACTAAATCAGGTGTTGCGCCTTGAACAGGCTACTGTCCGACTTTCTAGCCCGGTCATTGAGCCTGAGTTAGACGATCAGGGCAATATCACGAATCAGGTAATTATTGATGTTGATACGGCTGTTCGTACAAAGTATCAAGACACGATTGATACCGCTTCGACTGAAGTCCGGGCGCTATTCGATCTGCGTAATCCAGTAATAGAGACTCAGGAGCCACAACCATGACCAACCCTTTCTCAATCCTACCGCTTGACAAGCTAATGCACATTTTCGTCGGCATCGTAATCGGCATTGTCGTGACCATGCTATCGAATCCTGTTGCCGGGGTCGTTGTCGCGCTCGGTGCAGGTGCATTCAAGGAATGGATCATCGATGGCTGGATGAAGTGGGGCAACTTCGACCCGATGGACTTTTGGGCAACGGTTGCCGGTGGCGTGATTGGCTCGGCGCTCGGGGTTTTGTTGCCGATGATCGGTAAGTTGGTCTGATAGCCCTGCCACTTAAATAGACCCGCTTCGGCGGGTTTTTTCATTAACGACCACATCGCGTGGGTATTACTTAAAGGATGGTGATGGGAAAAGACCCGACGAATTACGGCTTGATCACATATGCGTGGGTCTTTGCCCTGTCCATAACCGGGGGCATAGTGAATTTTTCAAGAAAGCTGAAAGACGGACATGTGCGCATTTTCAACCTGGTCGAATTCATCGGAGAACTGTTCACCTCTGCTTTCGCTGGTGTGATTACTTTTTGGCTCTGTGAGGCTGCTGAAATCAACCCGCTTATATCTGCCGCCCTAGTAGGCATCAGTGGGCATGCTGGATCACGCGCAATTTTCGCGCTTGAGAAATGGCTAGAGCATCGGTTCATTGGACCGGGGGACAGGGCGCCATGAGGAAGTTCCTAATCGATCTGCTCACCGAGGATGACGGGAAGACCTTTTGCGCGGCGAGATTCTGCGCGCTTGCGTGCGTCCTGACGTTCATCACGACAACGCTAATCCATGTGCTGAACAAGAATCCCGTGGACTTCTCACAGCTTGGCGTCGGCTTCGGTGCCGTGCTTGGTGGTGCTGGCGCATTTGTCGGTGCCAAGGCCATTACCCAAAAGGACACATGATGTTTCCAATCCCTGGACTGCCTAGCCCCACCATCCTGATCGCGGCCGCCATTGCGGTCGTTGTTGCTTTCGCGGCCGGCGACTATCACGGCTACTCAGGTGAGCATGAGAAATTCCTGACATTTCAGGCGCAGGT
>CAIJKV010000167.1 GCA_903821335.1 uncultured beta proteobacterium | reverse complement strand
TGGCACGCTGGCGCTGAGCGCGGGCGCGAGCACGACGCAACCCTTCACGATCACTTCGGCCGGTGGCACCATCGCGACGCCATCGGGCGGCACCGCGACGATCACAGGCGGCCTGACCGGTACCGGCCCGATGACCATCAACGGCGGGGGCACGCTGGTTCTCGGCGGCACCAATACCTACACCGGTGGCACGACGATCGGCGGCAACACCACGCTGTCAATCGCTGGGGCATCTCCCCTTGGCACAGGCGCCGTGTACGTCGCCCCCGGCAGCAGCCTGTCCGGCTCGGGCACCATCGGCGCGCCGATCACCGTGGCGGGCTACATTCACCCAGGCAATTCACCCGGCTACCTCGCGCTCACCCAGCCGCTGACCATCAACGCGGGTGGTACCTACCAGCAGGACATCGCGGGCAAGGCGCAAGCAAGTGCAACCTCGCCTGCGGGTGCAACCGGCTACTACTCGTTCACGCAAGTTTCAGGCGCCGGTGTCACGATCAACCCGGGCGCAACCCTTGCGCCCAGGTTGCAGAACCTGTTCAGCCCGTCCGAATCCGGCTACGGCAGCGCACCCTACGTGCCGGCGGTGGGCGACAAGTTCCGCATCCTCACGGCCGACGGCGGCATCGCGGGCAAGTTCAGCACGCTCGCGCAGCCTTCGGGCCTGGCCTCAGGTACGCAGTTCCTGCAGTTCTACAACTACAACGGCAGCAACAGCCTGGATCTGGCGGTGGCGCCATCCTCGTTCAACACGGCGGTGGCCTCCTCCGGCAACAAGAACGCGCAGTCGGTGGGCACGGCCTTGGACAGGATCGTCGTGGCTAACCAGTCGGGTACCTCCACGACGGCACAGGATGCGGTGTTGTACTTGGCCTCGGGCCAGTCGTTGGCAAGTCTGCCTTCCTTCACGCAAGGGATGGCCGGTGAAATTTATGGCGCGACGCTTGCCGTGGTGCCGCAAACCTCGCAGCGCATCCAGCAAGCGGTCATCTCGCGGTTAGGCGACACGATGACTGCGCCAATGATGGCGGGCACGATGGCGGCCATGAACAACACCGCGGTCAGCGCCAGCAACCCCGGCGGCCAGCCAACGGCCAGCATGAGTTCCAACCCGAACGTCAATCCCTACGCCTCGGGCGCCGGCGGCATGTCGATGTCCAACGGCGCGGCCTGGGGCGAGATCGCCTACCAGTATGGCAACCGAGCAAGCGACAGCAACTCCGGTGGCTGGACAAGCAACCTGGTGCAGGCAGTCGTGGGCGTGGACATATACTCGGCAGAGGGCACCAAGGCTGGCGCAGGCGTGGCGTTATCGAACACCAACGTCTCGGCCGCCCAAGGCTCGGGGACTGTCCAGCAAGGCAGCCTTTTCCTGTATGGCAAGTTGCCGGTTCAGCAGTTTGTGGTCGACGCGATGGCGAGCTACGGGTTTAACTCGACCAACAACTCACGCAATGACGCAACGGGTCTGACGAGCGGGTTCAACGCCAAGAACGTACAAGGCAACGACGCGCTGGTGAGCCTGGGACTGAACCTTCCGATCGATCTGGATAATTCCCGTGTCACACCATACATCCGTGCGACCTGGCAGCAAGTCAACCAAAACGGCTTCAACGAAGGTTCGGCGGCGTCCGCACTGACCGTCAACAGCTTCAACGGTAACGGCGTGCGAGGCGTGATCGGGGTCGCGGCAGGCTCCAAGGCCCTCGACCCGATCAAGGAGCCGACCACCTACCGCGTGAACGTGGGCCTGGGTGTGGATTCAACCAACGTGCTCAACCCACAACTGAATGCGTCACTTACCGGCATGACGACGACGATCAATACCCCGAGCGCCGGCAGTGCATTCGTGCAGGCCGGCATGTACGCCACCGCGAAGTTCGCCGACAACGCCTTTGCCTACGCAGGCGTAACGGCCGAGGCGCGTAGTGGGCAGGTGCTTGCGGGCGGCAATATCGGGGTCAGGGTTCAGTTTTGACGCACGAGGTGCAATTGGAATTTGTGTTCACGCTCGTGGCCAAAGTCGGCAGATCCTGTGCTTTTTAATCACGCATATAAAGCCTTGGTGATTGGTGCCAGCGGAGCAATCGGAAGCGCGTTTGCTAACGCGTTTGAATCCGATTTATATTGCACGCACGTTGGAGTTGTCTCCAGGGCACACGCGAGCGGTTTCGATCTGACCGATACCCAAACCATCAGTCGACAAGCTGCCATTGCCGGCGCAACGGGCCCGTTTCAGATCATCATTGATGCGACCGGAGCACTGACCATTGATGGTGTTGGTCCTGAAAAGTCACTCTCCGCCATTGACCAGGATCATTTGCTGCGAAGCTTTCAGATCAATGCAATCGGGCCAGCCTTGGTCCTTAGACACTTTGCCCCGTTGTTGGCGAGCGGCACGTCCATTTATGCAAAACTTTCAGCAAGAGTCGGAAGCATTTCGGACAATAAGAAAGGTGGCTGGTATGGTTACCGGGCCTCCAAAGCCGCCTTGAATATGCTGCTACAAACCGCTGCCATTGAGCTACAACGAAAAAATCCAGACCTGCGCGTCGTGGCGCTCCAGCCAGGGACGGTTAAATCCAAGTTATCTCAACCCTACATGGGTTCGGCAAACCAACTTTTGGAACCTGCGGAGTCGGTAGCAGGCATGCTCGCGTCGTTGAAATCCCTGCGTTCGAAATACGGCGCACATTTCGTTGACTACAAAGGTGATGAAATAGCCTGGTAGCAAAATTTAGTCACCCAACAGTCCTCTACGTTGTATTCCGGCATGACGAGTACGGCATGTTGAAACAGTTCGCCACACTTGAGAAAACACCGAATGTCCCCGGCCTTGATACACCAGGACTCGATATTTGTGCGCTGGGTCAGGGATACGGTGCAAAAACTTGCAAAGTCGTCTCACTGAACGACCTCAAGAGCGCCTATTCCGAGGCACTGGCGTTCAAGGGGACTCGGTCATCGTGGTACCAATTACCAAGGGGCTCAAACCGCTGTTTGGATAGCCCCTACAGGACTCAGTTTGGTTACCACTGGGAAATAACGAACACAATGACAACCGCGATAATCAGCACCACCACCACGATCCTGGCATCGTGCGAGCTTTCTTCAATCGCGTCCTCGGCCGA
>CAIJKV010000166.1 GCA_903821335.1 uncultured beta proteobacterium | reverse complement strand
TGGCGCCCCCGGCGAGAATCGAACTCACAACATCTCGCTTAGAAGGCGAGTGCTCTATCCAGTTGAGCTACGGGGACTCTGGGGCATCATTCTAACCTTCACCGGAAACTTGCCTTTTCCCAGTGCGTGCGCGATGGTCGGGTTCCGTTGTATCGTGACACCATGTCTCAATTTTTTGTAGTGCATCCCGAAAACCCTCAGCCTCGTCTGATTAAGCAGGCCGCACAACTGCTGCAGGCCGGTGGCTTGGTGGCCGTCCCGACCGATTCGAGCTATGCGGTCGTTGCCCGCCTGGACGACAAGGCCGCGGCCGACGCCCTGCGGCGTTTGCGTGGACTGGACGAACGTCATCACCTGACTGTGCTTTGTCGCGACCTGGCCGAAATCAGTCATTTCGCCCGGGTTGATAATGCCCAGTACCGGCTGCTAAAACTAGCCACGCCCGGCCCCTGGACCTTCATACTCGAGGCCACGCGCGAGGTGCCCCGCAGGGTTTCCCATCCGTCGCGCAAGACAATTGGCATCAGGGTGCCTGACCATCCGGTCACGCTGTCGCTGATCGAACTCGCCGACACACCGCTGCTGTCGACAACGCTCATCCCGCAAGGCGAGGAGTTGCCGTTGAACGACGCAGCCGACATCCGCGACCGTTACCAGCATGTGCTGGCCGCGATTATCGATGCCGGCAGCTGTTCGCTCGAGCCCACCACGATCGTTGACCTCACCGGCCCGACGCCCGAAGTGCTGCGGCGCGGGCAGGGAGCCCCCGGCTTGCTCGGCCTGGACTAGTCTTGGGCCTCCTTTCCAGTCACCACCCGGGTGGTCAGCCTCCCGCGCTGTCAGACACTTTTTATAGTTGACCCCATGAACGAGATCATCCAGACCCTCGCGCTTTACGCTATTCCAGTGATATTTGCGATCACGCTGCACGAAGCGGCACACGGCTATGCCGCCAGGCTGTTCGGCGACATGACGGCGACGGCGGCCGGACGCGTGAGCCTGAACCCGATGCGCCATATTGACCTGGTGGGTACGATCCTGGTTCCCGTGGGGATCCTGATCATGTCCAAGGTGATGGGCGGGCCGCCCATGCTGTTTGGTTGGGCCAAGCCTGTACCGGTTGATTTTGGGCGCCTGCACCGCCCCAAGCAGGACATGCTCTGGGTGGCACTGGCCGGCCCCGCGACCAACCTGGTGCTGGCGGTGGTGTGGGCAATCTGCCTGCGAATTTTGTTCGAATTTGGCATGCATGACGGCTTCTGGTTCGAGATGGCCCTGATCGGCATCCAGATCAACCTGGTGCTGATGGCCCTGAATTTGTTGCCTGTGCTGCCTCTGGACGGGGGGCGGGTGCTGTTTAGCCTGTTGCCCAACCGACTCGCCTGGCAGTATGGCCGAATCGAACCCTATGGGATGCTGATTGTCATTGCGCTGCTGGCGACCGGCAGTCTCTGGGTCATTCTGGAGCCCGTCATGCTGGTCGGGCAGTGGGTTGTCAGGCTCTTTTTATAGTACCGGCCGCAATCCGGTAAACTGACGAACTTCTTTATACTAGGTGCGATTGTGCCTCTACAAGCGTTTGGGACTCGTCTATGACATCCTCGATTTCGTCTTCGCATGGACCCCGTTTCCAGGGGAGTATGGTTGCACTGGTCACGCCGATGCATCCGGATGGTAGCCTTGACTACGAAAGCTTTCGAAAACTGATCGATTGGCATGCGCAGCAAGGCACTGACGCTCTGGTCGTCGTCGGTACGTCCGGCGAATCCCCGACCGTCGACGTCGAGGAGCATGCCGAGTTGATCCGCATCGCGGTCACCCATGCGGCCGGACGTCTGCCGGTCATTGCGGGTGTTGGCGCCAACTCAACCAGCGAGGCCATCCACCTCGCCGAGCATGCTCGCGGCGTGGGTGCGCAAGCTGGCCTGTCGGTCGTCCCTTATTACAACAAGCCTTCCCAGGAAGGCATGTACCGCCACTTCAAGGCGATCCAGGAAGCGGTTGATTTGCCGACTATCCTGTACAACGTGCCTGGCCGCACCGTTGCCGACTTGTCCCACGACACCGTCCTGCGCCTGGCCCAGGTACCTGGCATCATCGGCATCAAGGACGCGACCGGAGACATCGGTCGGGGTGCCTTGCTGATCCGTGACTTGCCCGAACACTTTGCGGTGCTCAGCGGTGACGACGCAACAGCCGCCGCGCTGATTCTGCTGGGTGGACGTGGCAATATTTCAGTGACTGCCAACATTGCTCCGCGCGCCATGCATGACATGTGCGCGGCTGCGCTGGCGGGTGACGTGGTGCGTGTTCGTCAGCTCAACGGCCTGCTGGGGCCGCTTAACAAGTTGCTGTTTGTCGAAGGTAATCCGGTACCGGTTAAATGGGCTCTTGCCCAGCTGGGCCGCATTCCTTCAGGTTATCGCTTGCCTCTCGTCGAGCTAAGTGCACAATTTCATGCGCCGCTGCGTGCGGCCATGGTTCAGGCGGGGTTGCTCTGAAATGAAACGTTTTAATGGTCGTAAATTGTTGGCGGCAGGTTCTGTGCTTGCCGTTTTATTTGCCCTGCACGGTTGTGGCGACATGAGGCAAAGTCTCAGTGGCGAAGACTCGATCAATTACAAGAGCGTCGTGCGCGCTGATCCCCTGAGCATTCCGCCAGACCTGACGCAGGCTTCGAGCGATCCGCGTTACCGTGCGCCAGCTGTCGGTTCAACGAGCTTTTCGCAATACCAGCAAGGCCAGGCCACTGCAAGCAAGGGGGCCGCTGTCCCCGCTGCCCAGGCTGGGGTTTTGCCGACGCGCGCGGATATGCGCATTGAGCGCGATGGGGACCTGAGATGGCTGGTGATCGATATGCCGGCCGAACAGGTTTTCCCGAAAGTGTCTGATTTCTGGACCGAGTCCGGTTTCGTGCTTGACGTGGTTGACCCCAAGGCTGGCCTGTTGGTGACCAATTGGGCTGAAAACCGCGCCAATATTCCCGAAAGCTGGTTGCGTCAGGCGTTGGGTTCAGTCCTCGAAGGCATGTGGGACACCGGTACACGCGACAAATTTCGTACGCGCATGGAACGCTCGGGTGGCAATCGCACCGCGATCTACGTGACGCATCAGCACATGGTGGAAGAGGGCGTACTCACTTCGACAGAAACAAACGTGCGCTGGAAAAACGGCAAGGAAGATCCCGGTCTGAACTCCGCCATGATTGCTCGCCTGATGGTATTCCTGGGCGAAGACGTCGACGGTGCGCGTAAAAAACTGGCCCAGGCCCAGGTGTCGCCGCAACAGCCTAAAGTGGCGTTGCCATCAACCGACAAGACCACGCTGCTGATTTCCGAATCGTTCGAACGCGCATGGCGTCGTGTCGGCGTGGCGCTTGATTCAGGTGGCTTTGCCGTCGATGATCGTGACCGCACTGCAGGCGACTTTTTCGTGCGTTACGTTGACACCGATACGGGTGCCAAACGTGAGGATCCCGGCTTCTTTAGCCGCCTGTTTGGCGCCAAAGATACACCGTCCGCCAAGCAGTACCGCATCCACCTGACGCAACAGGGTGACCAGACGATGGTCACGATTCTTGATGCGAATGGTCAACGTGATACGAGCCCCACTGCACAACGCATTCTGGACGTCCTGAGCGGCAAGTTGTAAAAAAGTAAAGGCGGTGCCCGTGCGCCGCCTGTGACAGACGAAAAACTCCCCGTTTCTTTTTTGAACGGGGTTTTTTTTGCTTGTGGTTTGCGAGCATGCATGGCGCGCATTGGGCACGCTAAAGGTGCGCAGCAGTCGTCATGCACCATTCTTGTGCCCGATCGTTCTGGTGTCTGGCCCGACGGGCTATTTTCTTTGGTGGGCCAATGTTGGCATGAAATTTGCGGACATGCTTGAACTTGATTCATACTGCGTCAAGGCGGCGTGTCCCGCTACTCTTGATAATCGTGATCGATGCATCCAGGTGAACCCGTGCAGTTTCAAAACCAGGCCGTCGGGCGCGCCTGGGGTGACTCTGCGTCCTGGACTGCCCGGCTTGACCTGGATTTCAATTGCGCGGACGTAGAGCCTGGTTCCCCAGCTGGATTTGCACTGCCGCAAAAAACCCGCCTGGGCTTTCGTCATGAAGGACCATTGCGCATTCAAAAGGCCTTGTATCCCGAAGGCCCTTCACCGTGCCATGCGATTGTTGTTCATCCGCCCGGTGGTATCGCAGGCGGTGATCGCCTGGAAATCAAGGTGTCCAGTCGTGCGGCCAGTCATGGTCTCATCACCACGCCGTCGGCCGCCAAATGGTATGGGTCTGACGCAAACAATCCCGCGTCGCAGTGGCTCGACGTCGCGCTTGACGGGGCGCTGGAATGGCTGCCCCAGGAAACGATCGTATTTAATCGTGCTCAGGTGCAGTCTGAAATTCATGTTCGTGCCTCTCGCGAGGCGGCCATGATAGGCTGGGATCATCTTATTTTCGGGCGCAAGGCCTCAGGCGAATCGTTTGACACCGGGTGCTTTCGGCAGTCTCTGAGCATCGAGATTGATGGCGATGTGGTGTGGCACGACCGTCTGGTCCTGCATGGTGGCGACCCGTTATTCGGCTCACCAATCGGCTTGCGTGGTCATCATGCCTTTGCGACGGTGTGGGCCGTGTTGCCGTCATCTTCGAGCTGGACTGAAACGGTGATCGAGCAGTTGCGCGGGGCTGCGGGTGGCATTGCCTGGACGCCTTTGCATCCACGCCTGGTCGTGGGCCGTGTGCTGGCCGAACCGGCAAAACTGAAGTCGCTCTTACATGGCGCATGGGAATTTTTGCGCCCGTCTGTTTTTGGAATGCCTGCGGTGGCGCCGCGACTGTGGGCAACATGAATCGCAAGGAAAGCATATGGACCTGACACCCAGAGAAAAAGACAAACTGCTGATTTTTACCGCAGCCTTGCTTGCCGAACGCCGACAGGCCAGGGGCCTGAAACTGAATGTGCCGGAAGCGATCGCACTGATCACCGCCGCCATCATGGAAGGTGCCCGGGACGGCAAGACTGTCGCCCAACTCATGAGCGAAGGGCGCGACGTGCTGACCCGCCAGGACGTCATGGAGGGTGTGCCGGAAATGATTCCCGACATTCAGGTCGAGGCCACCTTTCCGGATGGCACCAAGCTGGTTACCGTGCATCAACCCATTCAGTAAGGACTCGGCATGAACCCCACAACTTTGATTCCCGGCGAAATGCTGGTGGCGCCAGGCGACATTGAAATCAATGTCGGACGCTCGACTCTGCAGGTCAATGTGGCCAATACAGGGGACCGTCCTGTGCAAATTGGGTCGCACTATCACTTTGCCGAAACCAACGGTGCGCTCGCGTTTGACCGTAAGGCGGCGACGGGCTTTCGGCTCAATATCCCAGCTGGCACGGCAGTGCGCTTCGAGCCTGGCCAGGAACGTGAGGTGGAGCTCGTCGCACTTGCCGGCGATCGTATCGTTTACGGATTTACCGGCGCTGTCATGGGGAGCCTCGACAAATGAAAATATCCCGTCAAGCCTATGCAGAGATGTTCGGGCCCACCACCGGCGACCGCGTGCGCCTTGCCGACACGGCGCTCGTTGCCATGGTGGAAAAAGATTTCACCGTCTACGGCGAAGAGGTGAAATTTGGTGGTGGCAAAGTGATACGGGACGGCATGGGGCAGTCACAGCGCATGAGCAAAGACTGCGTCGACACCGTCATCACCAACGCGCTCATCATCGACTGGTGGGGCATCGTCAAGGCTGACATCGGCATCAAGGGTGGCCGCATCAGCGGGATTGGCAAGGCAGGCAATCCCGACATCCAGCCGGGCGTCACCATTGTGGTCGGACCCGCCACCGAAGTCATCGCCGCCGAAGGCATGATCGTCACCGCTGGCGGCGTAGACAGCCACATTCACCTGATCTGTCCGCAACAGATTGAAGAAGCACTCTGCTCAGGGGTGACCACCATGATAGGTGGTGGCACCGGGCCCGCGACAGGTACCTTTGCCACGACGGTGACACCGGGGCCCTGGCACCTGGCACGCATGCTGCAGGCCATGGAGTCCTATCCGATCAACATCGGTCTGCTGGGCAAGGGCAACGTGTCGCTGCCCGGACCCTTGATCGAGCAGATCGAGGCTGGCGCAGTGGGCCTCAAGCTGCACGAGGACTGGGGTAGCACACCCGCCGCGATCGACAATTGCCTGACCGTGGCGGACCAGACTGATACACAGGTCGCCATCCACACCGACACGCTCAACGAGTCGGGTTTTGTCGAGGCGACCCTGGCTGCGATCAAGGGACGCGTGATCCACACCTATCACACCGAAGGCGCGGGCGGCGGTCACGCACCTGACATCATTCGTGTGTGTGGTGAATCGAATGTGTTGCCGTCCTCGACCAATCCCACGCGACCCTACACGGTCAATACGCTGGACGAACATCTGGACATGCTGATGGTCTGCCATCATCTGGACGCCTCGATCGCCGAGGACATCGCCTTCGCCGAGAGCCGCATCCGTCGCGAAACGATCGCGGCTGAAGACATCCTGCATGACATAGGCGCGTTCTCCATGATTTCCTCTGACAGCCAGGCGATGGGGCGCGTGGGTGAGGTCATCATGCGCACCTGGCAGACTGCGCACAAAATGCGCGAACAGCGTGGCTCGATGAGCGAGCCGGGGTTTTCAGACCCGTCAACCAGTGATAACGCGCGCATCAAACGCTATATCGCCAAGTACACCATCAACCCAGCCATCACCCATGGCATGTCACGTGAGGTCGGTTCGATCGAAGTCGGAAAATTCGCCGACCTGGTGCTCTGGCGGCCAGCATTTTTTGGCGTCAAGCCCTCGACTGTGCTCAAAGGCGGCATGATCGCGATGGCGGCGATGGGGGACCCCAATGCTTCCATCCCAACGCCTCAGCCCGTGCATTTCCGGCCACAATTTGGCGCAGCGCCCAGTGCCATCGGATCGAGTTGCATGACCTTCATGTCGGCCCTGGCCATTGAACAGGACTTGCCGGCTCGGTTGGGTCTAAAACGCCATATCTCAGCGGTGCACGGGACGCGCCGCTTGACCAAGGCGGATATGAAATTGAACGCAGCGACCCCGAAAATTACCGTCAGCCCCGAGAATTACAAGGTCTACGCGGACGGTGTGCTGCTGGACTGTCCGCCGGCAAAATCGTTGCCGATGGCGCAGCGGTATTTTCTGTTTTAAATTTTGAGGCAAACCGTGTATGGCCATGAACTTGACTATCCAGCGGTCGCCCGCCGATCCTGTGCTGAGCAGTGAGGCCGGTGCCTGGCCGCAACCCTGGCCCCAGCTGTCCTTGTCCTGGGGCGACCGCCAGCGTTCGCGCCTGGCCGCGATGTTGCCCAGTGGTCGCGCGGTGGCGGTGATCCTGGCGCGCGGCGAACATATGCGCCATGGCGAGGTGTTGTGCGGCGAGCAGGGCGAACGGGTCCTGGTGCAGGCCGCTGTCGAGGAACTGTTCAAGATCAGTGCGCACGACCGATTTGAATTGATGCGGATTGTGTATCACCTCGCTAATCGGCACGTCCGCGCCATGTTGCGTGCCGACGCGGTTTACATTGAGCCAGACGCCGTGCTGGCAGACATGGTGCGTCATCTGGGCGGACACGTCGAGGTCGTGCAGCAAGCCTTCCTGCCCGAAGGCGGTGCGTATGCCGCCGGACATGGATCAGGTGGCCATCACCACCATGATCACCATGACGACCCCGTACAGGCCACCCATGACCAAGCCATGGGAAATCTGGGTGAAGCACTCTCGATTGCCGCGCATGCCAGAGCCAAAGACTGACCCCCTGCTCGCGGCTTTGCATCTGGCGAGCCCTGCGTTGCCAGTGGGTGGCTTTGCCTATTCACAAGGCCTTGAGCAGGCAGTCGAGGATCGCTGGGTCACATGCATGGACGACGCGCATGTCTGGATCCGTGATGTCTTGTTGCTGAATCTGGCCAGGCAGGAACTGCCGTTGTGGCTGGTGTGCCATCGAGCCAGCATGGCCCAAGACTGGGCGTTGTTGCGCACGACCAATGACGCGTTGCTGGCGCTGCGTGAAACAGCCGAGTTTCGCCTGGAGTCCATCCAGATGGGGCATTCCATGGCCAAGTTGTTTGCGCAGTGGCCCGGGGGTGCCGCGCTTGCGCAGGCGATGCAGGCAGGGTTGACGGGTGACCTGACGGCTTCGCGCGGTGCAATTCAGTGGGTGTACGTCGCCGCGCACGCAGCGCTGTCGGCTGTATCGGGCGTAGAAGAAACAATGGCGCTGACCGCCTACCTTTGGAGCTGGGTAGAAAACCAGGTGGTGGCAGCGGTCAAGATTGTGCCGTTGGGCCAGATCGATGGGCAGACATTGTTGCATCGACTCAAGGGCTCGATCAGCCAGGCGATCCAACTCGCGCTCGATACGCCTGACCAGGATATTGGCTCTGGCGCGCTCGGGCTGGCCATTGCAAGTTGCCGCCACGAATCGCAATACAGCCGGCTGTTCCGAAGTTGACGGCACGCAACGTCATCGAACGCACAGCAGTCGACAATTCACCATACCAAACCCGTATCAACACGCTACCAACAGAATAAAGGGAACCTCATGCATCCATCCAACCCGCTACGTGTCGGAATTGGCGGCCCAGTTGGCTCGGGCAAGACCACCTTGGTCGAAATGCTCTGTAAGCGCATGCGCGATCAGTATCAGCTGGCCGTGGTCACCAACGATATCTACACCAAGGAAGATGAGCGCTTACTGGTCGCGGCCGAGGCGTTGTCGGCAGACCGCATCATGGGTGTCGAAACCGGTGGGTGTCCGCATACGGCGATCCGTGAAGACGCTTCGATCAATCTAGAGGCGATCGATCGGATGCAAAAACGCTTTCCAGACCTGGACCTGATTTTCATCGAATCAGGGGGAGACAATCTGGCTGCAACCTTCAGCCCTGATCTATCGGACCTGACCATCTACGTCATCGATGTAGCGGGTGGCGAAAAAATTCCGCGCAAGGGCGGCCCCGGAATTACGCGCAGTGATTTGCTGGTCATCAACAAAATAGACCTCGCACCTTATGTCGGCGCGAACCTGGATGTCATGCGCCACGATACGGCCCGCATGCGCGCGGACCGTCCCTGGGTGATGACCAACCTCAAGTCAGGGGTGGGTCTGGATGAAGTGATCCGGTTTATTGAAAAAGCCGGATGCTTGAAGACTGATGCATGAATTGACCTAGCGTTGCACCAGGTGCACCCAACCCGCGTCGATCCACTCCGACAGCGCTTCAAGGGCATCGCGCGACAGCGTGCGGGCGGTGGCTGAGTCGATGGCGAGACTGCGCACATCGGCCAGCGTACGCAGGCCAGCCAGCGCTGCGACCGGCGCGACCTCGCCATTGATGAACAGGTGCTGGCCGCGGTAAAGCATACGGGTGCGACGATCAAGAACCCAATGGATCGTCGGCGCACTCGCGGGTTTTTTGATGCCGTTGCCCGCAACGGCAAGGTGTTGGGCAATGACATCGAGATCAAAGGCTTTCGGTTCAAAGACGGCTACCTGATTGGGTTCGGTCAGCCAACAGCCGAGAAATCGCGTGGCGAGCGCCTCGTCGAACTTGATCCTGGAGGCCGCCTCGATGGTTGCCCTGATCAGTTGGTCGGGAATTTGTGCAGGGCAGGCAGTGGCCGCCTGCGTGGGATCACGGTAAGACTTCCCGAGCGTGGGCCCCGGCAATGCCGGGTCGCCATACGGGCCGCTGGACAGCCCCAGGCGCGCCATGACCTGGTCAGCGGCGGCTTCGAGCATGCCGCGTGCAAGGGCTGCCTGGTCAGGTGCCCTGAAGCCGATTGAGATCGTCATGCATTCGTCGAGCGCCACGCCATCATGGGCGGCCTGTGGTGGCAGATACAGCATGTCACCTGGCTCCAGCACGTATTGCTGGTCAGGCACGAAGTCCTGCAAAATCTTCAGAGGTAAATCGGGAATGAGGGATAAATCTTTCTGCATACCAAACTGCCAGCGACGGCGTCCGTGCGCCTGGAGCAGGAACACGTCGTAGCTGTCGAAGTGCGGGCCGACGCCACCACCAACGGTGGCCAGACTGATCATCAGGTCGTCGAGTCGGGCATCGGGCACGAACCTGAATTGATGCATGAGCGCGGCGGCCGCATCCTCGTGCACATCCACGCTTTGTATCAGCAGCGTCCAGTCAGGCTCTGACATTTTTGGTAGTCGACCAAACGGTCCATTTTCCATTTGCCACTGACCCTGCTCTTTCCAGATCAGGCGCGACTCGATGTCATCTTTGCGACTCATTTTCTTGAGCGCAGCAACCGAAACCGGTGGTTTGAACCCCGGGAACGCCTGACGCACCAGCAGCGGTTTGCGCTGCCAGTAGGTTTTCATGAATTGTGCTGGGGTCAGGCCACCCAGCATGGTCAAGGGAAGATTAGGATTCATGGTCTCGGCTGCAGAGTAGGGGCTAAGGAGTGAAGCGCTGGACGTTCAGGCCAGCAAATTCTTGAGTTGATAAAGCGCATCCAGCGCCTCGCGCGGGCTAAGCGTATCGGGATCGAGTTCAGTCACGGCCTGTTGCAGCGCGGCGAGCGCTCGGGCGGTGTGTGCCGCCGCGTCATCATCCGCCTCGGTGGTGGTGAAATCGCCAAACAGGCCGAGCTGGGGCGTGGGTGCGCCCTGTGACTCCAGACGTTCAAGCTCGCGCGTGGCGTGGCGGATCACGGCTGCGGGGATGCCCGCGCGCTGCGCGACCTGTATGCCGTAACTGCGGCTGGCAGGCCCATCCTTGACCTCATGCAGGAACACAATCCCCGCTGGCGATTCTGCGGCCGCCAGGTGCACGTTGGCTGCCGTCGGATGCTCATTGGGCATGCGCGTCAGTTCAAAATAGTGTGTCGCAAACAGCGTGAGCGCACGGTTGTGTGTCAGCAGTCGCAAAGCGATGGACCAGGCCAGCGCCAGTCCGTCATAGGTCGAGGTGCCGCGTCCGATTTCGTCCATCAGCACCAGGCTGTGCGCGGTGCTCGCGGCCAGGATCGCCGCCGCTTCGGTCATCTCCATCATGAAGGTTGACCGGCCACCGGCCAGATCGTCGGCGGCGCCAATGCGGGTAAAAATCCGATCCAACGGTCCGATGCGTGCGGCGCGCGCAGGCACGAAACTGCCGGTGCGGGCCAGCAACGCGATCAACGCCACCTGACGCATGTAGGTTGATTTACCACCCATATTGGGGCCGGTGATCACCAGCAAGGCGCGTTGCGCGCTCAGGCTGCAACTGTTTGGGGTGAACCGTTCGATCGACCGTTCGACAACGGGATGTCGACCCGCCTCGATCTCGATGCCGGGTCGGTCATCAAGCGCCGGGGCGACCCAGGCATGATGCTGCGCGTGATGGGCAAGCGCCACCAGCGTGTCCAGTTCGCCACAGGCCGCCGCGCACGCGGCCAGTGCGTTGACCGTGGGGGCGAGTTGCGCAAGCAGTTGGTCAAACAACCATTTTTCGCGCGCCAGTGAACGGTCTTGTGCCGACAGAACCTTGTCTTCCCAGGATTTGAGTTCAGGCGTGATGTAGCGCTCGGCGTTTTTCAGCGTCTGGCGGCGTCGGTAATCGGCCGGGACTTTGTCTGCCTGCGCGCGGCCGACTTCGATGAAGAACCCGTGCACCCGATTGAACTCCACACGTAGTGTGGCGATGCCCGTGCGCTCGCGTTCGCGCGCCTCGAGCTGCAAGAGGAACGTGCCGTTGTCCGTCGAGATGGCACGCAGTTCGTCCAGGTCGGCGTCGTAACCGGTGGCTATCGCCCCGCCGTCACGCACCATCGCAGCCGGTTCCGTGGCAATGGCCCGCATCAGCAGGTCGTGCATTCCCTCCGGAGGCGCGGCCATGTGCGCGATGTCAGTCAAGCGCTGACTGTGCGCATCCCGGTTGGCAAGCTCGACCTGTTGCTGGATTTCGGGCAACGCCTGTAAGGCGTCGCGCAGGCTGGCCAGTTCCCGCGGGCGCACCGACAGCAGGGCGATGCGCGTGGCGATGCGTTCAAGATCGGGCAGACGGTTGAGCCGGTCGCGCAAGGTCTGCAGCAGGGGTACGGCGTGCAACAACTCGCTTCGCTGGTCTTGCGCACCCATCAGGCAACCAATCGCCTGTTGCCGGCCCAGGACAATCGCATTGTCACGCAGCGGGTGATGCAGCCAGCGGCGCAGCAGGCGGCTTCCCATGGGGGTGCAGCAGGTGTCCAGAATCGAAAACAGCGTGGGGGCTTCTTCGCCAGATAATGTGCGCGTCAGTTCAAGGTTGCGTCGAGTTGCCGGGTCCATCAGCACGTACTGGCTGGCGCGGTCGGCTGTCAGAGACTGGATGTGGGAAAGCGCCTGGGACTGGGCACGGCTGGCGTACCGCAGCAGTGCGCCGGCCGCGCAGATCGCCGTGGGCAGGTCATCGACATCAAAGCCGGACAGCGATTGTGTCTTGAAATGTGCCAGCAGGTGTGCGTTGGCCTGCTCGGCCTCGAAGTGCCAGGGGGGGACGCGCGTGGTGGGGCAAGACACGCTCACAGTCAAATCTGCATCGTCGGCGATGATGATTTCCGCCGGGTCGATGCGATGCAATTCGGAATCGATCGCGTCAGGTGCGCATTCTGAAATCTTGAACTCGCCACTGGCCAAATTCAGCCAGGCCACGCCTGCGCGAGGTGTCTTTGTCCCTTTGCGCGGGATGAACACTGCCGCGACGCAACGGTCAGCCTTGGCCGGCAGCAGCGCTTCGTCGGTCAGGGTGCCGGGCGTGACAATGCGCACGATCTTGCGTTCAACCGGGCCTTTGCTGGTCGCGGGGTCGCCGATCTGCTCGCAGATGGCCACGGACACGCCAGCGGCCACAAGCTTGGCCAGGTACTGTTCAGCCGCATGGACCGGGACGCCCGCCATGGGGATCGGTGCGCCGTTGGAAGAACCGCGTCGCGTGAGTGTCAGGTTGAGCAGGCGTGCGCCGCGCACCGCGTCGTCGTAAAACATTTCATAAAAATCGCCCATGCGATAGAGCAACAGCAGCGGCCCGGCCTCGGCCTTGAGCCTGAGGAACTGCTGCATCATGGGAGTATGAGAAATTGGCTCCTTTTCTGCTGAGGTCAATTTGAAAAATCCATTTAAAATCAATTAGTTAGGGTATTTTTTAGAAAGCCATGCTCGCGGCATAATGTTGCATGTCGAAAATGATGGGTGACTGACCGAAGGGAAATTAAAATAGATTATCTTTATAAAACAAAAACTTACTCAATTTTCCCATAGTCTGCTGACCTCAGAAAGCGACCTCTTGGTGGGACTGAGTTCTCGCCAGCCATCGCCGCAGGACTCAGGCAGGCAGCGCCTTGGCAGCAGTTTTCGGTGAGGTAGGTCAGCAGGGCGTTCATGCTGGCGAACGACGCTCGGTAGATCAGGTTGCGCCCTTGCCGCTCTTGGCTGATGAGCCTGGAGTGGACCAACTCTTTGAGGTGGAAGGATAGTGTGTTGGGCGCGACGTCCAGTTGTTCGGCCAGGATTCCCGGAGTGAGCCCGTCATTGCCCGCCGCGACCAACGCGCGAAAGACTCGCAGGCGTACTTCCTGAGCCAAGGCAGCAAGGGAGCGGACAACGTCTATTTCTTTCATGAATTGACTATACAATAATACTGGAAGTGTTGTGAAGTTTCATTGAGACAAGGAAACCTATGCCATCGCGCTTCACCCTTCTGGATACCCCAACCAAGTATTTGTTCTTCACTGGCAAGGGCGGGGTCGGCAAAACGTCGGTGTCCACGGCGGTGTCGATCGCGCTGGCCGATTCGGGCAAGAAGGTCTTGCTGGTCAGCACGGATGCGGCCTCCAACCTCGATGAAATGCTCGGTATTGTGCTCAGCAATCAACCCGTGGCAGTGCCCGGCGTGCCCGGCATGTCGGTGTTGAACATCGACCCGGGCGCAGCCGCTCAGAGCTACCGTTCTCGCGTAGTCGCGCAGATGGGGCCGCAGGCAAGCCCCGAGGAGATATCGACTGTTCGCGAGCAACTCTCCGGAGCTTGCACCACCGAGATCGCGACCTTCGACGAGTTCTCCAACCTGTTATCGCGAGGGGGCGCCGCTTATGACCACGTTGTCTTCGACACCGCTCCGACCGGGCACACGCTGAGGCTTCTGAGTCTGCCCAAGGCCTGGAGCGGATTCCTCAATGGCAATGACCGGGGCGCCTCATGCCTGGGTCCGCACTCCGGCTTGAAGATGCAGGAACAGCTCTTCAATCAGGCGTTGGCTTCGCTCAACGATGCGTCCCTGACTAGCATCGTTCTGGTGGCGCGGCCCGAAGCCGGAGCGCTCAACGAAGCCGCCAGGTCATCGGACGAATTGCGCGAGCTTGGCTTGTCCAACCAGCGATTGGTGGTGAACGCGGTATTCCAGGCAGGCGACAAAAATGATTCAATTGCAGTGGCCATTGAAGCGTTGGGCAAAAAGGCGCTCGGCGAGATGCCTTCGCAACTCAGGGAATTGGCCCGGGACGTGATTCCATTGAGGGCGGTCGATTCTGTTGGGCTGGCAGCACTTCGCCGGCTGTTGTCGCCACTCCCAACGGAAATATCGACGGTCGCAGTCCAGGCATCATGTTTCGACCACCACAAGCTTTCCGAGTTGGTTGCCGAGCTCGCGCAAGGCGAGCGCGGCTTGATCATGGTGATGGGCAAGGGCGGGGTCGGCAAGACTACTGTCGCCGCCGCCATTGCATTGGGTTTGGTCAAAAACGGCAAATCCGTGCATCTGAGTACAACCGATCCTGCCGCCCATTTGGCCGTGACGCTCAACGCAGAGGTTGCCGGCCTTTCTGTGGGGCGCATCGATCCGAAAGTCGAAACCCGGATATACGTGGACAAGATTGTGGCCGCGAAATCTCCCGGCATGACTCAAGCCGAGAAGGACTTGCTGATTGAGGACCTGCGTTCGCCCTGCACCGAGGAGGTTGCGGTCTTTCATGCTTTCTCGCATGTGGTGTCGCAGGCCAGAAGCGCGTTTGTGGTGCTTGACACCGCGCCCACCGGTCACTCGCTATTGCTGATGGATGCCACGGGCGCCTACCATCGCCAGATGGTCAGGGAGTTCGAGGGCAAAGCCTCTGGCCGGATCGTGACGCCCTTGATGCGGCTGCAGGACGCCGATTACACCAAGATCATTCTGGTGACGCTGCCCGAAGCGACGCCAGTCTCGCAAGCGGCAGCGCTGCAAGACGACCTGCGCAGGGCCAAGATCGAGCCATTCGCGTGGGTGGTCAACAAATCACTGCTGGCCACGACCACCCGGGACCCGCTGCTTCACGCTCGCCTGGAGGGTGAGAGAAAGCAGCTTGAACGGGTCAGGGCGCAGACCAGCCGAGAGGTTTTTATGGTCCCCTGGACTGTCACGCCGCCCGTTGGAGTGGTTGCCATTCAAGCGCTGCTCGACGCCTGAGCGCCGATCACCAATCAATCATTTGGCCGGTCATGATCCAACAGTATCATTGCTGCTATTCGCGTCGAGATCATACCGAGAACCCATGGAATTCCTGCGTAATGTAGACCTCGCCTCACTGGCGGATACGGCGATCAGTCTGTCGTCTGCCTTTATCCTGGGCGGCGTCATCGGACTTGAGCGGCAATATCGCCAACGAACGGCGGGTCTGCGCACCAACGTGCTGGTGGCTTTGGGCGCGGCGATCTTCGTCGACATTGCCAACCGCCTGCACGGGCATGAGGGCGCCGTGCACGTGCTCGCCTATGTGGTGTCGGGCATCGGCTTCCTGGGCGCCGGTGTCATCATGCGCGAAGAAGGCAATGTTCGCGGTTTGAATACGGCTGCGACGTTGTGGTGCTCGGGCGCGGTGGGTGCCTGCGCGGGTGCCGACATGGTTCTTGAAGCCGCACTGGCCACGGTGTTTGTGCTTGCCGCCAATACACTGTTGCGACCGGTGGGCAACCTGATTAACCGCCGGCCGATCGACACGCCCGATGTCGAGATCACCAGCACCGTCTCCGTGATCGCGACCCACGAGAACCAGAAAGAAGCCTTACGTTTGCTCGATTCAACGCTAGAAGCGTGTGGCTACCCCATTCAGGACATGGATGTTGAGGCTTTTGGTGACGACGCGGTCAAGATCGAGGCGGTGCTGGCCTCGACGTCTGTTGATGGTGACGAGGTCGACGCCATGGTGCAGCGACTGGCCGGACATGATTGCATCAGCCAGGCCTTCTGGAGCCACAGCACCACGGAATGATGTAGTTATTTATAATCATGAATCTGCTTGGCTATTTTTTAGGTAAATCATGCAACATTCAAAATTTTTCCGCGCGCTGCGCACGGGCGCCACGCTGGTTGCAGCCGTGGCGGGTGCCTTGACGTTCGCAGCGGCGACGCAGGCGCAGACGTCCTACCCCGACAAAGCGGTGCGCGTGATTGTCGGCTTTTCCGCCGGCGGCACGACCGATGTGGTGGCTCGCGTGCTCGCCAAGGAACTGACCGACGCACTCGGCCAGTCTTTCATTGTTGAAAACAAGCCTGGCGCCAGCAGCAACATTGCCACCGAGTATGTCGTGCGTGCGCCCGCAGACGGCTACACCTTACTGATGATGGCTGTCACCAGCACCATCAACCAGACGCTTTACCCGAATCTTAAATTCGATGTGACCAAGGATCTGACAGCGGTCGCCCTGGGCGCCAAGGTGCCGAACCTGCTCGTGGTCAATCCCAAAGTGCCGGTCAACAGCGTGCAGGAGCTGGTCGACTATGCCAGGAAAAATCCTGGCAAGTTGAATTTTGCCTCGTCCGGCAGCGGCACGTCCATCCACATGGCCGGCGAGTTGTTCAAGCTTCAAACTAAGCTGGATGTGGCCCATATCCCCTACAAGGGCAGTTCACCCGCACTGACCGATCTGGTCGGCGGACAGGTGCAATTCATGTTTGACAACATGCCTTCTGCCTGGCCCCAGGTACAGGCCGGCAAGTTAAAGCCACTGGCCGTGACGACGCTGACGCGCTCACCGAACGCTCCCGCATTGCCGACCATGGCCGAGTCGGGCTTCCCGGGCTTTGACGTGTCGTCCTGGTTTGGCCTGATGGCTCCGGCCAAGACACCGGCCGCCATCGTGGACAAGATCAACGCGGCCGTCCTCAAGGCGCTGGCTAAACCAGATGTGCAAAAACGCCTGCTCGACCTGGGTGCCGTCCCGCAGGACATGACCCCGGCTGAGTTCGGTGCTTTCGTCCAGAAAGAAGTCGATACCTGGGGCCCTGTGGTGAAAGCTTCTGGCGCGACGGTTGACTGACATGATTTCAAAAATCGTACCTGATCTGCAGGCAGCCGTCGCAGGCATCCAAGACGGCTCGGTCGTGCTGCTGGGCGGCTTTGGTGGCGCAGGCCAGCCCAACGAACTGATTGATGCCCTGATCGAACAGGGTGCCCGTGACCTGACCATCGTGAGCAACAACGCCGGCGCCGGCACGACTGGCATCGCTGCGCTGCTGGCCGCTGGCCAGGTTCGCAAGATCATCTGTTCGTTTCCACGGCAGGCCGATTCACAAGTGTTTGATGGTCTGTACCGCGCCGGCAAGCTTGAGCTTGAGCTCGTACCCCAGGGCACGCTCGCCGAACGGATTCGCGCGGGTGGCGCAGGGATTGGCGGCTTCTATACCCGTACGGCTGTTGGCACGCCGCTTGCCCAGGGCAAGGAAGTGCGGCGCCTGGGTGACGATGAGTATGTCCTTGAACTCCCGATCATGGGCGACGTGGCGCTGATCAAGGCCTACAAGGGAGACCGCTGGGGCAACTTGACCTACCGGAAAACCGCCCGCAATTTTGGTCCAGTCATGGCCACCGCGGCCAAGCTGACCATTGCGCAGGTCACCGAGATTGTTGAGCTGGGGGCACTTGATCCCGAGGCCGTCGTGACTCCCAGCCTCTACGTCAAACGCGTTGTTTGTGTTCCAGCCAAGGTCAAACCATGAAACGTATCACGCGAGATCAGATCGCCGAGCGCGTTGCGCGCGATATCCCAGAGGGTGCAATCGTCAATCTCGGTATTGGTTTGCCTACCAAAGTTGCCAACTACCTGCCGCATGACAAGGACATCTTTTTACAAAGTGAAAACGGCATCCTCGGCATGGGACCCGCGCCCGCACCGGGCCAAGAGGATTATGACCTGGTCAATGCAGGCAAGCAGCCCGTGACGATCTTGCCCGGAGGCAGCTATTTTCACCACGCCGACTCGTTCGCAATGATGCGTGGCGGCCATCTGGATATCTGCGTGTTGGGTGCGTTCCAGGTATCGCGTTTCGGCGACCTGGCCAACTGGTCCACGGGCGAGCCCGATGCAATTCCCGCCGTGGGCGGAGCGATGGATCTGGCCGCTGGCGCACGCGACGTGTTCGTGATGATGGAGCTGCAGACCAAAGAGGGCGTCAGCAAGCTGGTCGACCACTGCACCTATCCCCTGACGGGGCTCAAGTGTGTGTCGCGCGTTTATACCGAAGTCGCGGTGTTCCAGATTGAACCCGGTGGCGTCGTGCGTGTGGTGGACGATATGGCGGGTGCTGGTGAGCAAGAACTGCGCCGCATGACCGGACTAGACCTGGTTTTCTAAACAAGTGGGCTGCACCGCGGGCTACACCGCGGGCTACACC
>CAIJKV010000165.1 GCA_903821335.1 uncultured beta proteobacterium | reverse complement strand
TGGCAAGTTCGGCCATCTCGCCCTTGGTGAACCCGGCCTGTTGCAACAACTCCAGCAATGGCACAGCCACCCCGGCACCTAACCGCCGGTAGTCACTGCCTAACTTAAACGTCTCGGCCTTGCTTCCCGCATAAGCCATACGAGGCTCTTTCCCGTCGCGGATGTCGAGCACCTTCTGGTATTGCTCCCTGAAAATTGGATCGCCTGTCACCACGAACATGCGAGCCGTGCGCGTCAAGTCATCTGATGATTGGCCGAGTTCCTGGGCAATGTGGAGGGACAGGATTCGGGTCTCATTGGACCGGTCGATCTGCTTTTCAGCTTGTACATAAAAAGTGAACACCCCGGCAAGCGCAGCCAACACCACTAACATCAACACAAGGTATACAGAGAATCGGGTGGATTTGGGTTGGTTCAGAACTTTCATTAACGGACATATTCCTTGCGGGCATCACACCGTCTGATTGACTACATAGACGCTGGCAAGTTGTGCCGCTCGATGGTTTTTGCGCTACGTATGCTGCGAGTGTGCCGATGCGACAACTAGCGCTTTTAACGAATTATTGTTGTCATTTTAACCGATTATATCATTATTGAGTCGGCCTCATTGAGTGTGGATTTTGACGCAGAGGCCACCAACCAACCGGCAGGTCGCCGGCCGGAATGCGCGACATGCGATCACTAATGTTTGCGACGGGGATGACTGCAAATTGCTCAACTCACGCCGGGCTGACGACGCTTTTGCGCTTAAGTACCTGAAAACCATGGTTGCCTGGTGTCCTCGGCAATGTTGGGGCTCTGCAAATGCAGTGAATTGCGCCCGATCAGTTGGGTTGCAGATTGAAAGCACTGGCCGTGTCTGCAAAGAACTTCATCTCGGTGCGGTAGAAGGCGTCGAAGTCCGCCATCCCAAGGTGCGCAGACTCGATGCTGAAGGTACCAAGCGCTGCAATGACATCAGGCTTTTTCAGCACGGCTTCCAGCGCGCGCGCCAGGCGCTGATTGATCGCCTCGGGGACGTTCCTCGGTGAAAATACGCCCCACCAGATCACCGCGGCGAGGTCGGCGACCCCTTCTTGCGCGAACGTTGGCACGTCGGGCAACGCCTTGAGGCGTCCGAGACCCGTCACCGCCAGTGCGCGCAAGTTGCCGCCTTCGATCGTGGGCAAGACTTCGCTGACAGGCGTCAGCATGAAAGTCACCCTGCCCGAAATCAGGTCCGGCAATGCCTGTCCGCCGCCCTTGTACAGCACGGGCACGGCCTTGATGCCGGTATTGCGAACGAAAATCAGCGGGTTCAAGGACGCCACGCCGACGGAGGCGTACGACGTCTCGGTCGGGTGCGCACGACCATAATCGATCAACTCCTTGACGGATTTGATCGGTAATTTGGACCCCGTGACCAGGACTGCCGGGGATAGACCCAGCCGGCTGACCGGTGTGAGATCGTTCAGCGGATCGTAATTCATGTCTGTCATCAGGACGCGATTCGATGCCAGGTAGGTTGCGCCCACCAGAAACGTGTATCCATCCGGTGCCGCGTGGGCGACGTAGGACGATCCGATGTTGGCGTTTGCCCCGGGCTTGTTGTTGACGACGACCGTCTGGCCGAGTTCCTTGGCCAGAGCCGGCATGACGATGCGGGCAATGTTGTCCACCCCGCCACCTGCGGCATAGGGCACGACCATTGTGATGGGCTTGTCGGGCCAATCCGCCAGGGCAGCACCATGGAGGCCGGCGAGCAATGCGAACCCCAGCAGGTGCTTGGCGAGCTTCAGGGTTGTGGATGACGTGATTGGCTTGGTGTGCACGGCGACTCCTTATGCTTGACCGGCGTCGCGAAGTTTGCGACGTGCTTCGATTCGCTTGGCGAGCCGCGGGTAAACACGCAACGCATTGGTGCCCAGCACCTTGGCCCGATGCTCGGGCTCAAGCCACTGCACCTGATCGATATAACGCTTCGTATCATCGTAGTGAAACCCGGTCTGCGGATCAATGCCCTTGACGGCACCAATGATCTCGGAAGCGAACAGCACGTTGTCCGGTGGCACCACTTCGAGCAACAGTTCGACCCCGGGACGATGATAGACACACGTATCAAAAAACACGTTGTTCATCAGTTCTTCGAGAGGTGGCCGGCCCAATTCCTGCGCCAGGCCGCGGTAGCGTCCCCAGTGATACGGCACCGCGCCACCGCCATGGGGAATAATGAAACGCAGCGTCGGGAAATCCTTGAACAGATCGGCTTGTATGAATTGCATGAAGGCAGTCGTGTCGCCATTCAGATAGTGCGCCCCGGTGTGGTGAAAGTTCGGGTTGCACGAACAACTGACGTGAACCATACCTGGTACATCGAGTTCCACCATGCGCTCAAAAAGCGGATACCAGTGGCGTTGCGTCATGGGCGGATCGGTCCAGTAGCCGTCGGTCGGATCCGGGTTGACGTTGCATCCGACAAAGCCAAGTTCTTCAACGCAGCGCGTCAGCTCGTCCACGCAATTGGCCAGGCCCACGCCAGGAGACTGTGGAAGCTGGCAGACGGGCACAATCTGATCCGGGAACATCTCGGCTGCGCGATAAATCAGGTCGTTGCAGGCTTCTGACCAATGTCGGCTGGTGGTCGCGTTGCCCACGTGGTGCGCCATGGCACCCGCAATCGGTGAAAACAGCGTCAGATCGACTCCGCGTTCGCGCTGAATCCGGTTCTGGTTGTTCTCGAGCGACGCCCTGATTTCCTCATCGGAAATATGAAAATCCGGTGCAAGCGCCTG
>CAIJKV010000164.1 GCA_903821335.1 uncultured beta proteobacterium | reverse complement strand
TTGTAGAGCGCCCGGGCAATACCCAGGCGCTGACGCTGGCCACCCGACAATTTGACCCCGCGCTCACCGACCACGGTATCAAAACGGTCGGGCAGCTGGTCGATAAATTCCTCGGCCTGGGCCATTTTGGCAGCACGTTCAACATCTTGCAGATTGATCTGGTCTTTTGGCACGCCCAGGGCGATGTTCTGGGCGATGCTGGCGTTGGTCAGAAATACATGCTGGGGCACGTAGCCCACGCGCTTGCGCCAGGACCGTTCGTTCGCTTCGGTCAGGATGACCTGATCCACAGCGATTGAGCCCTGGTTCGACGGATACAGCCCAAGCACAATGTCGGCAAGCGTGGTCTTGCCCGAACCGGTTCGGCCCACTAGCCCAACGCTCTGATTTTGCGGGATGGTAAGCGTGACATCGGTGAGCGCCGGCCGGTGTGCGCCCGGGTAGGTGAACCCCACGCCGTCCAGGCGAATTTCTTTCTTGAAACTCAGCGGCTGCGGGTCAACGCTCAGGTCAGTCACGTGCGCCGCGCGAACCACCAACAGGTCAGCCTCAAGGGCGTCCACGGCACGCGTGTGATATTTGATCGTGATTGCGCCGGCAAACAGTTGCTGGAAGGTCGGGACAAGGCGATTGCCAGCCAGCGCATACAGCGCCAGCGAAGGCATGGCGCCGGCGGCGTCCCCTTTCAAGACCAGCAGCAAGGTCACGGCGACGATGCCCGCATAGGCAAAGATCTCGATCACATAACGCGGCAAGGCGGTGGCCACGACATTCGAAGTGTTGGTTTCGGCAAGGATTTTCATGGTGTCGCTGTACTGCTCGGACGCGGTCATCTCGCGCCCCAGGATGCGCAATTCCTTGACACCCGCCAGGCCCTCGGTTGCGGTGCGCCCCAGCACGATGCTGGCGTTCACCATCTTGGCGCCAAGGCGCGATTGCTTGACGCGGATCAGGCGATAGACAGCCATGTAGGCGCCGCCCAGCACCAGCACCGAACCCAACGCCACCAGCGGGTTCACCATCACAATCAGGGCGATCAGGACTAACGCGCTCAGTCCCTTTCCAACCACCAGCAACAAGGAGGCCAGAAAGCCACTCAGTGCAGAGTCAACGTCGCCGCCGATCACCCGCGTAAGCGAAGCCGCGTCACGCTGGATATGAAACGAGTAGGGCAAGCGCATGTAGCCGGAAAAGAGTTCGGACGACAAGGCGCGCCGGGTCGATGCCAGGTATTTTGTCTGCACCCACAAATTGGTTGCGCTGATGCCGTTTCCGATCCCGAGGACGATGATGGTCAGCATGCCGGCCGCAATGATTTGGGCTTGTTTCGATTCAATCCCAAGGGCTGTCAACACATTTTTGACTGCCGGATACTGATCGATAATCGTGGGGTCCATCACCAATGCCATGAATGGCAGGATCGAGGCCACGCTGACCGTTTCCGATAACGCCGTGATCAGGCTGATGAATACGACCCACACCAGACCACGTTTGCTGGCCTCAGGAAGAATGGCATATAGCCGACGAAACGGCTCAATCACATTATTCAGAAATTTCATGGAGCGGTGGCGTTATGCCCGACGACGAAATCCTGATAAGCGACACGCAGGCCGTTGCTGAGGTCGATTTTTGCATGCCAGCCCAGCGCGTTGATGCGGCTGCTGTCCATCAGCTTGCGGGGTGTGCCATCGGGCTTGTCGGCATCGAAAACGATTTCGCCAGGGAAACCCACAGCAGCCTTGACCGACTGCGCGAGTTCCGCAATCGTGATGTCCGAGCCGTACCCAACGTTAATGTGACTCAGCATCGGGCTGGTGCAAGCGTCGTAGTTGGGCTTGGGCAGGTTCATCACGTAGATGCTGGCCGAGGCCATGTCATCGACAAACAGGAATTCCCGATACGGCTTGCC
>CAIJKV010000163.1 GCA_903821335.1 uncultured beta proteobacterium | reverse complement strand
CGGCACGGGTAGCGCCCCGCACCTTTCCGGTGAGCTGTTCAAGACCGAAGCCAAAATCGATATGGTGCATGTCCCCTATAAAGGTTCGGCACCCGCAGTCGTGGACGTAGCAAGCGGTCAGGTGGACATGATGTTCGACGGCATACCCGCCTTGCTGCCGCATATCAAAAGCGGAAAACTGCGGCCAATCGCGGCTGTGAGCCTCAAACGCAACAGCACGCTGCCTGAGTTACCCACGTTTACAGAACTGGGCTACCCAACCATGGTGGCGTCGGTATGGTACGGTTTGATGGCCCCTGCCGGCACACCGGCGTCGGTCATCAATTATGTCAACGCGGCGTTAAATAAAACCCTGGCATTGCCCGAACTTCAACAAAAACTTGAAGCTGGCGGAGCCATTGTCATGGGTGGATCGGCGGCGGACTTTGGTGCCTTTATGCAAAAAGACTACCAGCGCTGGGGCAACGTGATCAGCAAAGCCGGCATCTCGACCCGGGCAGACTGAAGCTGCCGTCACGGGTGAATTTCAAGCGACATCCGCTCGCTGCAGCCACATCCGTGCACGCGCCCAGGGACGATGGTGAAGTGACTCAGAAGCGCCCTGCAAGGTCGTCAACCACCTGCTGCATCACGGCGTCCCAATCGCCCATCGACGGTTGCCGCACGATCCGGGCCGTCGGGTACCAGGCGCTCTGATCGCCTTCAAGCAACCAGCGCCACTCTGGCACCCAGGGCACCAGCACAAGCAGTGGTTGGCCCATCGCGCCTGCCAGATGCGCCAGTGAGGTATCGACACTGATCACCACATCCATGTTCTGGACGATGGCAGCGGTATCATCGAAGTCCCTGATCTGATCACCGAGGAAACGTATCGCCGGCATTTTCGCCAGCCAGTCCCGATCCTCTGGCCTGAAGTCTTTCTGAATCAGGAAAACATCGCCCAACGCGCATAGGGGAGCCAGGTATTGCAAGGCCATCGAACGCTTCTGGTCGTTCCGGTGGCGAGCATTTCCATAACAGGCCACACCAATCTTGGGCCGACCCGTCACCAACCCCAGCTTCACTTTCCAGAAATCGACACGTTCGGCACGTGCTGATAAATAGGGCACAGACGCAGGAATCGAGGCTGCTGTCGTGTGAAATAACCGCGGCAAGCTCAGCAGTGGCAATTGAAAGTCCACCGCGCCCGCAGCCTCATCGTGCGCAATGACCTTGCCGCAGTCTGGCATGGTGGCCAACAGGCCCTTGAGCGTCATCGGCACTTCAAACACGACCTGCGCACCCATCCGGGTCAGCATCGGAATGTAACGACTGAACTGGATGGTGTCACCCAGCCCTTGCTCGGCCCAGATCAGGACCCGCCTCCCGGCCGAAGCCTGCAAGGTTGGCAACGTCGGGATGTCGCCATGCAAAGTCGGGTCATGATCGACGCGCTGCCAGCGATATTCGTATTGCTTCCAGCCTGCTTCAAAGTCCTGATGGGCGAGCCGGATCAGCGCCTGGTTCCAGTTGGCCTCGGGTTGGGCAGGAACTGCGCGCAGGGCCTGGTCGTAACATGCCATCGCCTGGTCATAGCGCTTGAGTTCCGTAAGCGTCACGCCCTTGTTGGTTAACGCTTGAACGTGGTCAGGACTCAGTCGCAAGCAGTAGTCATGACAAGCCAGCGCCTCATCGTGGCGCTGTAAATCACTGAGCACAACGCCTTTATTGCACCAGCCTTCCAGGTAATTCGGATCAAGACGCAGTGCCTGGTCAAAACATTCCAGCGCCTGCAATGGCCGGTCTGACGCCTGGTTGACCAAGCCCATATTGAGCCAGGCGTCGGCGGCCTGGTCGTCCAGGGAAAGTGCCTGCGATAACAACAGGCGCGCGGGCTCGATCTTGCGCAGTTTGATCAGGGTCGCCGAAAGATTGACCAGTGTCGACACTCTTTCAGGAATGATCGCCAGTGCACCGCGAAAACTGACTTCGGCCTGAGGGTAGTGGCCCGCCTGGAACTGATCCAGTCCTTGAAAAAACAAGGTTTTCGCAGTTTCAAAATCCGACATATCCAACCCGTTTTCAATCAAAATATCCATTCATCACACGCACACTGGTGCGGCCTAGCCGCCTTCCAGTTCACCTTCCCACTTCGAGACCACGGCCGTGGCAATGCCATTGCCCAGTACATTGGTGGCTGAACGCGCCATATCCAGGAAGTGGTCAATACCCAGGATCAGCAGCACCCCCGCGTCGGGGATATTGAACTGCGGTAGTGTGGCAGCAATCACGACCAGCGACGCCCGAGGCACACCGGCGATGCCTTTGGAGGTGACCATCAGGACCAGCAGCATCAGTAATTGCTGCGACAAGGACATCTCGATGCCATACACCTGGGCGATGAAGACAGCCGCAAAGGTGCAGTACATCATCGAACCGTCGAGGTTGAACGAATAGCCCACTGGAAGTACGAACGAGGCAATTTTATTTTTACAACCAAAGCGCTCCACCTGTTCAAGCGTCATCGGGTACGCCGCTTCGGAACTGGCTGTCGTAAAGGCCAGCAACAACGGCTGCCTTAACATGGACACCAGATGCAAGACCCTGCGCTTGAGCACCAGCGAGCCGATCAGGATGATCAACAGCCAAAGCACGGCGATCGCGGCGTAGAAACTCAGTAAAAACTTGCCATAGGTCGTCAGGATCGACACCCCATTGTCAGCAATCACGGCTGACACCGCGGCGAATACCGCAACGGGTGCAAAGCGCATGACGGCCGTCGTGACTTTGAGCATGATGTGCGACAGCATGTCAAGATCATTGATAAAGGGTTCGGCCCGTTTGCCAAACGATCCCGCAGCCACGCCAAAAAACACCGAAAACACCACAATCTGCAGGATTTCATTTTTGGCCATCGCATCCATGATGCTGACCGGAAACATGTGACCAACGAACTCAGCAAGATTGAGCCCCTCTTTGTGCAGGCCACTTGACGCTGACGCATCCGGAAGTGGCAAATTGACCCCCACGCCGGGTTGCAGGATATTGACCATGATCAGCCCCAGCAACAACGACACCACAGACATGGAAATGAACCAGCCAAAGGTCTTGATGCCCACGCGTCCGATCGTGGCACTATCCCCCATGCGTGCAATACCGACCACCAGTGTCGAGAACACCAGCGGTGCGATGATCATCTTGATCAGACGCAGGAAAATGTCGGTCAGTATCGAGATATAGCCGACAAAACTGTCTGCCAGGCCCGTCTCCTTGCCAAATAAATGTACGCAATAACCCGTTGCGATACCCAGCACGACGGCGCCAAGAATGTAGTTGGTAAGATTTTTGGATTGCATGACGGTCCTGTTCGTGAGCAGTGCTGGCTAGGTTGTAACGTCGATCGATACGGTCACGCATCGTCGTCAAGGCACTATTTTGGCAATTTTATCGTGAGCCTTCGGTGTATAACGAGGTCTATGACTCAACATCCATCAAAAAAATCTGGCTCCGGCATCATCGGCATTGCTGGCCTGACTGAAGGCAACAACCTGCCTGCGCTGAACTCCGTGCACGAAGTCAACAAGATTGTTCGCAGGTTTGCCTCCGAGGTGATCAACAGCGGCTTTTCCGGAAATATGGGCCAGGACCAGTTCGTGGCTGCAATCGAAACACGCATCAAGGCACTTAACCGTCTGTTTCTGGGCGAGTTCAGCGTAGAAGCCAGCCAATATCATCGTGGTGTCTGGAATACGCCTGGAAATCTGGGTCAGTATCTTTTGCTGACCATGAACCGACAGGGCGACAGCAAGGAAGCGGTGGCATTGCTATTTTCCCAACTCGGCACCCAAGTCATGCAGGTCATGCGCGCCGGTGCACGCAAAAGCGAGGACGAGGTCAAGGCGGCTCTTGAGCAGGCCTGTCACGACGCACGCGATATGCTGCTCGGCCTCAAGAGCGACGATTTCGACGACTGACGCGCCGACAGTCAGTATGAATGTTCAACACTCG
>CAIJKV010000162.1 GCA_903821335.1 uncultured beta proteobacterium | reverse complement strand
GCCACGGCGTCAACGTTGACGCCCATCAATATGGCGGCAGGACGATTTTGCGCCACTGCACGGATCGCCCTGCCCGTTTTAGTACGGCTGACAAATAGCGCCATCGCGACAATCAGCACACTTGTTGTGACCATCACGTACACGCGCAACTCTGTGATCACCAGGCCAGCGACACTAAAGACGCTCTGGAAAGGGGTGCGAATCACCATTTGGTCCGGACCGAAGGACAGCAAATTCAGTCCATCAATCATCATCGTCAAACCGAGCGCGATGATGAACGCATTGATAGGCGGTGCATGTTGTACCGGACGATAGGCAAAGCGTTCGACCAGGATGCCAAGCATCGCGCCCACTAACATGGCCAGAGCCATGGCCACGAAAAAGGGCAAACCAAAACGTTCAATCAGGAAAAAAGTGACATACCCACCCGACATGGCGACCACACCATGTGCAAAGTGGGCAATGCCCAGGATGCCAAACACCACGGTCAGGCCAATCGCGATCAGGGTGTAGACCGCCCCGATCGCCAGGCCGTTAAAAACCTGCTGCAGTAACTCAGTCATGCGTGGTGATCCACTCTATGGTTTGCGCAGGCTGCGCAAGTAGGTTGAGTACGCGACCGGGTCGGACGGCAGGTCTGACACGTAGATCCATTTCCCCTTTTGCCATTGAAACGCGCCATTCGTTGTATAGGCCTGGCCATTTTCATCAAACATGGTCTTGCCTACCGGCATGTATTTCATGACGGTTTCGGCCGGAATTCCAATCTGATGTCCCGCCAGGGCAACTTTTAACGGGTCGTCCGCGCCGCCTGCTTTTTCGAGCGCTGCCTTAAGGACGTACACCTGGTCATACGCATAAGGTGAGCTTGGCGAGGGCGGGGTGCCGTACATCTTTGTGTAGTTGGCGACATAGGCTTTGGCAGTCTCCCCCAGTGCTTCGACGGTCAGTTCGGTCGGACGCAAGTCCCAGACACCTTCCATCTGATCGGACGTCGCGACCTTTAGGAATTGTTCTTCGCTACCGCTGGTGAAACCGTAGCGCGGCAACTTCATTCCCATCTCGACGGACTGGCGATAGACAAAGGCAGCGGGTTCAATGTAGCCCAGCACCAGCAACGCGTCCGGATTCAGCGCCCGGACTTTGGTGAGTTGCGGCGTCATGTCGCGGTCTTTTAGCCCGAAGGTTTCTTTCGCGATGATCTTGCCGCCACCTTTTACAAATTCACGTTCAAACGCCTCAAGGTACTGGGCATAGAACCCAACATCCAGCGATCCGATCACCGCAATGTTTTTCGCGCCTTTGTTCGCCACAAAGGTTCCGGCCGCTGCACCGGTAAAGTCTGCTGGCGGGCGTGTGCGCAACAGGTTCGGTATGCCCAGTGTGGTGACGCTTCGTTCCGCGGCGTTGCCCACCAGCATCAGGACCTTTTCTTTGCCGATGAAGGAAGCAACAGCGCTGGTCGGGCCGGAACAGCAAAAACCTACGATGTACTGAGCATTGTCCCGATCAATCAGTTTGCGAACGGCGTTGGTGCCCTCGGTTGGATTGGCCTTGTCGTCATAGGCAATGACGTTGAGCTTGTAAGTGTCGGCGCCAGCCTTGATGCCACCCCTGGCGTTGATCTCTTGCGCAGCCATCTTGACGGCGTTGGCCTGGGGCAAGCCGTATACGGCGCCCGGGCCGGTCAGGGAGTCATTGAGACCGAGCGTCAACTGCTTGTCGGCTGCCATGGATGCGGCCATGGTTGTCGCAAGCGCGATGCCGAGTAAACCGGAAAGAATTTTTCTTCGAGCTTTCATTGTCCTGTCTCCTGGTATGACGTGTAAATCGGATTGTTGGTGTGGTGATATCGTGCATGCGGCGAGTCGTTACTCACCCAGATAGGCCTTGCTGACTTCCGGGTGTTCCATCAGTTCGCGGCCGGTGCCTTGCAAAATAATTTCCCCTGCCTCGTATAAGTAGGCGCGGTCCGCGAGGCCGAGTGCCATCGAAGCATTTTGTTCCACCAGTAAGATCGTCGTGCCAGTCGCCTTGATTCGCGACAATGTCTCGCCGACTTCCTGGACAATTTTCGGCGCCAGGCCAAGCGACGGTTCGTCAAAAATGCACAGTCTGGGTCTGGACATCAAGGCTCGTGCAATGGCCAGCATCTCTTGCTCGCCGCCCGATAGCGTTCCGGCCATTTGTGTGGCGCGCTTGCGCAACACCGGGAACATGTCGAGCATCTCTTCGAGGTCGGCATCCTCGTTGGCGTCGCGTCGTGTATGCGCGCCCATCTTCAGGTTTTCAACTACTGACATTGCGGCAAACACCTGCCTGCCCTCCGGACACATCGTGATTCCCCGACGCACAATCTGATGGCCGGGCAATCGCTCAATGCGACCACCTTCAAACTCGATTGTCCCTTGCCGAGCCTGCATGAGACCCGTGATGCATTTCAGGGTTGTGCTTTTTCCCGCGCCATTCGCCCCGATCAAGGACACACATTGCCCTGCCTTAACCTCAAAACTTACGCCATGCAGCACGTTCGCCTTGCCATAGCCCGCATGAAGGTTTTTCACGTTCAGCATCAGTGACCTCCACCAAGGTAGGCATCAATGACCGCGGGGTCTGACCGAATTTCCGAGGGCAGTCCATCCGCAATTTTTTGCCCGAAATTCAAGACGGCAATTCGCTGGCAGACACCCATGATCAAGCCCATATGATGTTCGATCACCAGGACCGAAACACCTCGATTCCGTATACGCAAAATGATGTCCGATAACTCGGCCCTCTCCTTGGCGACCATGCCAGCCGCGGGTTCGTCGAGCAAAACCACTTTCGGATCGCTGGCCAGGGCCGTGCCGATCATCATCAGTCGCTGCTGTGCGGAGGAAATCGCAGCGGTTTGCTCGTTCGCCAAATCCAGTAACCCCAGAAAATCGAGAATTTCCTCAGCCTTGGCGCGTTGCTGGCGCTCTTGCATGCGCGACTGACTCGTGCGTGCGACTGCGGCCCAGGGACTCGTCGAGAACCGTGTGTGACAGCCGACCAGCAGCTGATCGATGAGGGAGTATTCGGGAAATAGGGTGGTGGTTTGAAAGGTTCGTGCCAGGCCAAGAGCGACGCGATGACTGATCGAGAGGTTCGCCACACTTTTTCCGGCGAGCCGGATATCGCCGCGTGTGGCGCGCAAAGTGCCCGAGATCAGGTTAACGCTGGTGGATTTTCCTGAGCCATTCGGACCAATTAGACCGATGATTTCACCCTGACCGATGTTGAGAGTCAGGCCTCGCACTGCTTGCACCCCACCGAAGCTTTTGTCCACGGCATCCACGCACAAGAGCGGCTCAGCCATGTCGGGGGCTCTTGAAAGAAAGGCTCGTCTGTCGCAATACCATCCGGGTAGGCTCTTAAAAGGCAAATCGGGCGAAGAAACTTTAATGACATTAAAGTGAATATCCAAAGATATTAGACCGATCGTCTATAAAATCGATCGGTATTTACCCTTGTCAGAAAATATATATAAATACTGCTGCTAAATCGTAAGATTATGCATTCCACTTGTTTAATAAAATTGACTTCACCAGACAACCGGTCTAGCCTAAAAACATGGGCTCAAACCAACCATCTCCTACTAAAGCGCAACCGGGTCTGATCGACGACGCGTCGTCTGGGCTTGGGTTATGGCACGCCCGTTCGCAGCTTGCCAGGCGCCAGGGTGATACGCGCTCGGCCCTAATTTGGTGTGGGACTGAGTTGCTGACTGAGCGTGGTTTTCAGACCACGGGCATTGATGAAATTCTTTCTCTGGTCGGTGTGCCGAAGGGTTCGTTTTATTACTACTTCAAAAGTAAGCGGGAATTTGGATTGCTGGTGGTTGAAAACTACGTCAAGTTTTACGCCGAAAAGATGGCCGCATTATTCGATCAGCCTGGTCGCAATCCTCTGGACTGCTTAAGAGATTTTGTGGAAGATTGCAAAGCAGGCATGACCAAGTACGACTTCAAGCGGGGTTGCCTCATTGGTAACATGGGGCAGGAACTTGCCGGCTTGAATGAAGAGTTCCGCGAGCTGCTCGAAGGCGTGTTGCAGTCCTGGGAAATACGCGTGTGCACCTTGTTGGCGCTTGCGGTCGATCAGGGGGTGATATCCGAGCAGAACGATCCGCACTCACTTTCCAGATTTTTCTGGATTGGCTGGGAAGGCGCGATCCTGCGAGCAAAGCTCACCCGCAGCACAGAGCCACTTGATCTGTTTGCGAAAATATTTTTTACGAAAGTTATTTCACAACAGTCATGTCATGACAGCGAAATCTTAGGTGTTTAGAATATCGCATAAGTGGTAAAAACGATATTTTGACGCAGGTTCAAAAAATGTCATGACCTTGATAGAAGAAGCACCGGCGGGTGAAGGTGAGGGCTTGGCCTCTTTGCCATGCCCGACATGTCAGCGCCTGATGTTCCGCGTGCGCAGAAAGCTGCATCAGAGAGTGCTAATTGGCAGCAAAAGATTTTATTGCGCCAACTGCCACCAGATGTTTCTACAGTGGATCACGCTGGTCAAGGATCGCACCAACTGACCGCTGCGGCGTGGGGTCAGGCATGGTTCTTGCCCAAGGCCGCTTGATGCCTGGGCTCAGGGTGCAGCCAAACCGCAGGCCCTCAATCTTGCGTTGACCTCGTCTGCAATCACTCGGTTACCCATCACGTCAAAGTGGCCCACGGGTGCCGCCAGGGGCCTGTTCTCTTGCAGGCTGGCGCGACGCAGGGCCGGCCCCGGATCAATGATGCAAACCTCGGGGTGCGAGGCCTGGTAGCTTTTCAGGAAGTCCAGGTAGGGGAAGTCTCCATCCATGGCTTGTTGCGCAGTCGGGAAAAAAAGCAACGCGAGCTTTTGGTGGTTCTTCCTGGTGTCGTCTCGAAATTTATCCAGCAGTGCCTGTTCCAGATGGGTGGCCTCAACATCCTTGTACACCGTCTCCGGGGGCAGCATTTTTGATCGACGCAAAGCGTTGCCATTCACCCGGTAGAACAGGGCCTTCAGCAGGCTGACCGAGTAAGGAAAGCCCATTTTGTAGGCAAGGTAGTATCTGTCCCTGGCGTGGTAGTCCTTGACTGCCTTGAGCGAGGCGTCCGCGGGAAAAGGCATGCGCGTCAATTCACCGTTCACGATACTGAAGTAGGGCTTGAGTGTGCTGGTTTTCTGGAAACCATAGTAGGCCCAAGAGGCAGACAGATTCCTGCGCAACATCTCCTGATACACCCCCACCAGCACGATTGGGGTGTGGGGGGCGATCTCATTAAACAGGACATAGGCCTGGTCTGTACCAAAGCCGCCGACGCCGTAGTTTTCAATTTCACAGCCCAACAGCGTCGAGGCGATATGCGACCAGGCCTGATCGTGCTCGACCTCGTCGCCGTGCGTGAAACTGTCGCCAAACGCTGACATGCAAGCGTGGTCTTGACGGGAACTTGCGGGTCGTGGACTGCGCCCGTAGTTGTCCCAGCCCGTGGACACCCTGGTCGTCTTGAGTTCCTGGAAGACGTCGTCGTAGTACTGCCAGCCAAAAACTGAAAACGGATTGACGGAATAAAGTAGAAAACTCAGGCCTTCAAAGATTAAGAGAAGCAGTGCGATGGTGATGGCATAGAGCGCGATATTCTTTTTGTTCATTTACGATAGCTAATTAATTGGGCAAGTCCAAGTCCTACCGGTTTTCTGTGGCACAACTCGAGGGTGCCGGTTTACCCTCAAAACGCCCAGCTACCCAAGCGAGAAAGTCATCGATCGCGGCCGCAGGGGTTTCTATGTGATCCGTATTGGCGTAATGCCGATATTCCACGGTTGAACCGTTCGCGCAGGCCGTTTTCATATAAGCCCTGGTTGCAGAGGGCATGACGGTCGGGTCATCATCACCCTGGTAAATTGCCGTGGGCACTTGCGCACGGACAAGACCAATCGAAAGTTTTTGCACACTGCTCGCCCAGGCTTGCTGGTTTTGTGGGTCGTTTCTCAAGGGAGATCCTTTCTTGGGAATCCAGTAATCCAGGCTAGGTGCTACATGATGGCTGCATTGCGTTCGGGCAGTTTCTTCAATGAATGCCACGCCGAACGGCGTCAGGACGTCCGAGATATTCAGGTCGTCAAAGGCCAGCGTCGAGGCATACCGGGCCATCATCATTTCGGTCGTGGCCATGATGGGCAATTTTACCCCGGCTGCCATCGCCTGCGACTCAAGTTTGAGCTGCTCACCCACATTGACCGGCGCCATGCCGGCCGACCCGACCAACTCGAATTGTCCGGCAGAATAATCAGCAATCTGCCCGGCCCAGACAGCGGCCTGACCCCCTTCGGACCAGCCGAAAACAGCTGCTTTCTTGCCTGCACCCGCAACCGTGAGTTGTCTGGCTGCCGTGATGATATCCAGGGTGTTGCGCGCGAGCGTGGGCCCCACCAGGTATTGATGCACGCCATTGTCCGGACCGAGTCCGTTGTAGTCGGTTGCCACGACGACATAACCGGACTTGATCATTTTTGTGAGCCCGGGGATGCCTGAATCGATCCCGTCCGAGCTGTCGAACGAATAGAACATTGAGGCATCTTTCGCCGGGTTGTCTACCCTGGATATGCCACAAAGCGGCCCCAAACCCGTGGTGCCGTGTGCATAAGAGACCACTGGCCGTCCATTCGAGGGTGCCGCCACGTCAGGCGCAATGACCATTCCGGTCACGGCCAAGGCCTTGTTGTTGATGTCGGTTGACCGATATAGCACTTTCCACGCACGGGCATCGGGAACCAGCGTCTTGATTTCGGTTGCCCAGATCAGGTCGCCGTGCTTGCCGGCAGGCAAGTCCTGGGGGGCGTCATAGATGGTCTGGCCGCGTGGTGGCTCGGGCCAGGCCGGCTGCGCCCGGAGCGGGGTTCCGACAGAAAAACCGAGGAGGCTGGTCAACAGCAAAAGCGTGGTGGTTCGGGTGGCCTTCCAGTGACGCATCTCAGTTCTCCCGCAGCGATTGTTACAGAGAGTAACCTAGCAGACATTTTTTCGTTACCATGCAAAAAACAAGATAATTGATTCTGGACAAGACATGACATCGCAGAAGCTTGCAACGCCGAAATCGCTGAGCGATCTGTTCTTTTCGTTCAGTGGGCTTGCCATACAGGGATTTGGCGGCGTGCTGGCCTACATGGAGCGCGAGCTCGTAGAAAAAAAGCGCTGGCTGACGCGTGAAGAGTTCGTCGAGGAATGGGCTGTCGCGCGAACGATGCCAGGTCCCGCCGCACTGAATCTGAGCATCATGGTCGGTGCGCGTCACTTTGGCTTTCGTGGCGCACTGGTCGCCCTGAGCGGCATGTTCCTGGTGCCTTCGATGCTGATTTTGCTGCTTGGCGTGGGTTATGCGCGCTTTGGTGACGATCCCCATGTCATGGGTGCCGTGCGCGGCATGGGGGCGGTCGCCGCTGCCCTGTTTATCGCGACGGGGCTCAAGCTGCTGACAACACTTAAAAGCAATCCACTCGGACTGCGAATTTGCACTGGGATCGTGGTGGTGGTTTTCGTGACGATCGCCTTGTTGCACGTGCGGGTCGTCAATATTTTGTTTGGAGTGGGCGGCATCGGTTGCGTGATTGCCTATCTGAAAATGAAGGCCCGGGTATGAGCGCGTCTGCTGCGCTGGCGATGCAGTGGTCTGACTGGTTCGACTTGTTTCGTCATTTCCTGTCCTATTCGATCGTGTCGATTGGCGGGCCCCTGGTTTTGCTGCCGGAGATGCGTCAATATCTCGTGACAGAGCAGCACTGGCTGACGGATGGGCAATTCAGTGCCTCGATCGTTCTCGCGCAGGCCGCACCGGGACCAAATATCTTGTTCGTGGCACTGATGGGGTGGAACATAGGCTTGAACGCTGGCGGCTTCCTGGCCGCGTTGGGCGGTGCGTTGCTTTGCATGGTGGGTATTATGCTGCCCAGTTCGACCGTTGTTTTTGTCACGGCTGGCTGGGTACAGCGTAACCGCGACTTAAGGGCAGTACGTGCCTTCAAGCAGGGCATGGGTCCGGTCGTGATTGCCATGCTGATTGCTTCCGGATGGACCCTTGCGACTGCCAATACAGAGGCCTCTCGGGACTGGTCACTTTGGCTGGTGACTGCGGTGGCCACCTTGGTCGTGTGGCGCACCAAAATCCCCATGCTCTGGCTGCTGGCCGCAGGGGCCGTTCTTGGCGCGTCCGGGCTGCTTTAGTTTTCAGCTTCGCAAAATTTTGGAGAACCCACGTGATTGAATGGTTATATCGATTTTCCGACCTGTACATTATTCTGTTCTGCATTGCCGTCAGCCTGGTCGCGATGTTCGTGGTTCATGCGGTCTGTCACAAAGTCGTCGCCGACAAAGTTCCCAGGGAAGGGTTCAAGTTTGCCGAGGCGGTGCACAACTCGTTAATCTCGTTATGCACCCTGGTGTTGGCTTTTTCCCTGGTCCAGGCGATTGGAAATTTCCGGTTGGTGAATACGGAGGTCGCGACCGAGGCGGCGCAAATCAACAACCTCGATCGGCTGCTCCTCAGGTTCAACAGTCCCGAGGCAAATGATGTGCGCCAGCACCTGCTGGCCTACGCGAAGTCCATCGTCGAGGATGACTGGCCCGCCCTGATCAACGCTGGTTCGAGCGAAAAGACGACCGCCTTGTTCAAGCCGATATCCAAGGGCATCATCGCGATCGCTCCCAAAAATGACCGCCAGGTCTCGCTCTATAGTGCGGCGCTTGGCCTCGCGAATGATCTTGAACGGATGCGAGAAACGCGGCTTGAAAGCGGCACGCTTCGGATTCCTTTAAGTTATTGGGAGGTGATCATTTTTGCGATGTTCGCAAAGGTCTTGCTCTCAGCACTTCTGGACCGCAGCGGCTTCGGAACCTATGTGCTGGCGATCCAGATGGCGGTCCTTGGCGCATTGCTCGGACTGGTGTTTGTTTATGACGAACCGTACAAGGGCGAGACCTCTATAAAACCGGACAACTTCGTGTCCACGATCCACAAGATCGAAAGTCGAGTTGACTGAGGCGAGCCCTTGAGTCCGGGGAATCTGTTTTCAGTTTGCACAGATGGTTTGATACTGCACCAAACGTCCATATTGGTCATATACAGGGACTTGAACAGGCTGGCAGACACGCTGGCCAGGGTAGTAGGCGGCGGCGCCAGGACCCACCACCACCGGTGGGCTGACAACGACTGCCTGGGGGTAATAAACAGGTTGGGGGGCACTCAGCGCCGCAATCAGGCCGACGCCTACCACGGCACCTATTGCTGCCGCTGCCCATCCGTTCATGTTGTTGCCCCGATAGGCATGCCCATCTGCGTAAACAGGCGACATCGCTGTCGTCGCCAGGACGAGCGAAACCAGTGCAAGAGAAAGTGACTTTTTCATTGCGTCTCCTAAAGAAGGGACCTGACACTGCATGCCCTCATATTAGAAATGTCGGGGGCATTGGGCAATGGAAAACGCTGTTTAGCCGCGCGAAGGCATTTCAACGCGTTACCAAACCAGAGCCATCACGCTCTGGGCAGATTCGTATAAGAATCTCCCTTGTTACTCCTTCAAAGCGGGTTATGATTTTTTATCGCTTTGTGGAAATATTTTGATTTATCCTACCCGATTCAGGCGCGTGTGTCGCCTGTTTCGAAAATTTTTGCCCAAAGGAATCAGCCGGGCGTTTCGTTGGCAAGGGGATGTCTGGAATGCACTTACCATTTAGCAGTGTCAGGGTTGCCGTCGTGTTGCTACCGGTCATCCTGTGCGTCGGTTGCACGACGCCCTACACGCCAGATTTTTCCGGCATGTCGGCGAGTTACGCGCAAACCGTCGAGCAGTATCAGATCAACAGCATCCTGATGAATATCGACCGTGCCGCCGGGCAGCGGCCCCTCAGCTTTCTTGATATTCCGAGTATCACCGGCACAGGAAGTGTCACCAACGCGCCAACCGTCACGGCAGTATTTGGCGCAGCGGCTGCCGGAGTGCTGGCTGGAAACCTGACATCCGTCACACCCGGCACGACGCTCACCATTGGCAATTCCTTCAATTTCACGCAGTCTTCGCTTGATAATGCGACGTTCTGGACAGGATTTCTGACGCCGATATCGCTTGATACGGCCAAATTCTTTGCCAGGCATCATCTGCCCAAGGCGTTGATTTTTTCGCTGCTGATCGATTCGATCGAAATAAAGGAGCCGGGTGCTGCGCCACACTTTTACTACAACAACCCAGAGCTCAAGGGGTACCACGAATTTCAGGCGCTGCTTCTGAAATTGATTCGGTACGGACTTGACGTCGACGCAGTTGACATCGCTGTCAACGCCGGACCGGCCAAAACCGAAAAGGAGTTGCTCGACACGTATGGACGCAACTACCGCGCGGCATTGATGCAGACCGGTGTTGAATTGCGAACGATCGTTGACGGAAAAGAAAGCAAGTTGCAACCGATCAAGTTCTCAAAGTCTTATCAGTTGTGCTTTAAGGTCAACGAATTCAGGAATTTTGCCCAACAGGAGTTTGACAAGACGCTGTTTTGCGAGGACCGGGGACCCATCGATTACGGTGGCGACAAAAAAAAGGCCTCGTTTAACTTGACGGTGCGCTCGACCCGCGATGTCTTCGACTTTCTCGGCCAGGTTGTGTATGTACAGACACGTGAGCGGGATCCTTTTATGGTGACGACTCCGCCAGTCGAGGCCGTCCACAGCCGCAAGGACGGGCAGAGCAACCAGCACGCGTTGTTGGTGGTGCAGAAAAATGCCACTGGACCGTATTTCGCGTCAGTCAATTCGCTGGACGGAAACAAGTACTCAATTCCTGCCACGAACAATGGCTATTCGACGCAGGTCATTAATCTGGTGTCGCAGTTGTTGACGCTCAACAAGGTGGCCGGTAGCGTGCCGCCATCACCGGCAGTGCTCATCAAGTAGCCGGGGTAGCCAGAGTTCGCTTCCTTTTTCTTGCCCGGCCTGCGTTGCGGTACCAGTGCGCGCAGTCGCCACGAGCGCGGTCCGCATGCTGTTGCTACTTTTTTGTCAGCAAGCCAGCAAGCAAATCAATAGGTAGTGGGAATACCACTGTGGTGTTTTTCTCTACCCCGATCAAGGTGAGCGTTTCCAGGTAGCGTAGCTGGATGGCCTGCGGTTCTTGTGCAAGGATTTTTGCCGCCGCAGCCAGCTTTTCCGCGGACTGCAACTCGCCCTCGGCATTGATGATTTTTGCGCGGCGTTCGCGCTCGGCCTCGGCTTGCCTTGCCATCGCCCGAATCATGGACTCGGTCAGGTCGATTTGTTTGAGTTCAACATTGGAAACCTTGACGCCCCACTGCGCGGCCTGTGCATCCAGTGCGCCACGAATGTCGGCATTGAGTTTTTCACGCTCGGCCAGCATTTCATCGAGTTGATGCCGGCCCAGGACAGAGCGCAGCGTAGTCTGCGCCAACTGACTGGTGGCGTTGAGGTAATCCTTGACCTCAATCACCGAGTTTTTCGCGTCGACGATCCGGAAATAAACCACTGCACTGACTTTGACAGACACGTTATCGCGTGAAATAACATCCTGCGTGGGTACCTCAAGCACGACGGTACGCAGGTCGACGCGCACGACTTTCTGCAAGCCTGGAATCAATATCACGAGACCCGGTCCTGTGACTTTCTGAAAACGACCCAGAAAAAAGACCACCCCTCTTTCGTATTCGCGAAATATTCTTACCGCCGAAGCCAGCGTGGCGAGAAGGGCTAAGACGAGAATAGAAGCAACGATTTCGATCGGCATCATGTTCACCTTGCAATACAACCCGGGTATGCGTGTCCCAATATACCGATAAAGTACCGCGTGTAAAACAGGTTTTAGGTAATGATCTCTGTGTGGCGGTCGAACGTGAGAAAGATGTCGCGCCAATGAAATTGACGGTCGATGAAATTTGAATCATCATATGCCAATAAATGGCAAAGACTGCCATACGAAGAGAGAAACATATGTCATTAAATGTCTCACTGCCCATTGAATTGGAAAATCGAGTGCGCGAACATGTGGCTTCCGGGCTTTACGGATCGGCCAGTGAGGTCATACGTGAGGCACTGCGATTATTTGAGGCCTATCAACAAGCGCAAGCAGGTAGTTTGCAATTGCTGAAATCGGACATTGCGAAAGGCATGGTCGACGTTCGTGCGGCTCGGGTTTCAGTCGTAAATATGGACAACATCAAATCTGAAGGTCGTAAAAAAAAGTGAAGATGAAGGGCGATATTTGATGGCGCGTGTCGTCTACACAGACGCGGCCAAAGCCGATTTACTGGATGCTTGGTTGTACATTGCTCAAGAGAGTCAAATCAGTGCGGATCGCGTTTTGGATGACCTCGAGCGCGAAGCGAGCATGCTGTCGCTACAGCCTTTAATGGGCAGAGCAAGACCCGAGCTTGATGATCGAATCAGGAGCTGGCCCACCTCAACACCCTACATTTTGTTTTATGCGCCTGATGTGGACGGTATTACCGTGGTTCGAGTATTGCACCACGCAAGAGATGTCGGAAGTTCATACGGCTCGGCTCGGTCACGTTAGGCCGGAATCGACGGTCACGATGCCGGAACACCCTTGGCTCTCAGTCCAGAAAGCGGATTCAGCGCTGGTGGCCGGGGAGGGAGTAGTTGAAAATCCAGACCAATGCACGCCCTGAATCCGTTTTATCTGGAATCCGCGTCCAGTTTGGACTTCTCCAGCTGACCTGGGACAATCAAGGCGGCCTTCGTCGGGTGCGTATGCAACAACACCGGCAGCAAGCAGCCGCAGAAAGTTGATGCTCGAAGTCATGGCTGAGCGAGACGGAGTCACAACGCCAAATTCGAAAAGTGCGTCACGCCTGTGTCATGCTCACGTTTTGAGCAGCACTACGTTTTGCCGTGTTTGATGGATACTGCTCATCCCCCGTTAATGGGGTAGAGCCGAATTTACTGGTGCCCGGGGTCGGAATCGAACCGACACGCCTTGCGGCGGGGGATTTTGAGTCCCCTGCGTCTACCAATTTCACCACCCGGGCGCGGGGGACAGAGCATGACTGCTCAAGCAGGAAGAGCGCAATTATAAAGCCTCCTG
>CAIJKV010000161.1 GCA_903821335.1 uncultured beta proteobacterium | reverse complement strand
GACGTCGCGCGGGCGCTCGCGCGTGCGCGCCGGACGCCTGCTTGGCTAATTCGCTTTAGGATCCATCATGATCGGACGCCTGACCGGCACGCTGTACGAAAAAATGCCTCCGCGCATCGGGCTCGACGTACAGGGCGTCGGATACGAAATTGACGTCTCCATGACCACTTTTTATGCATTACCCGAACTGGGTAGTCAGGTCACGCTGCTGACGCACCTGACGGTACGTGAAGACGCGCATATTTTGTTTGGTTTTTCGACCGCCGAAGAGCGCGCGACGTTTCGTGAATTAATCAAAGTCAGCGGCATCGGCGCACGCACGGCATTGTCCGTCCTGTCGGGCATGACGGCCTCCGAGCTCGCTCAGGCCATTACCCTGCAAGAACCCATGCGCCTGGTACGTATTCCCGGCATTGGAAAGAAAACCGCTGAACGGTTGTTGCTTGAAATGAAAGGCAAACTTGGTGCCGATCTGGGTGCCACACAGCTTGTGGCCGCAGGGGGCCAGACCGATATCCTGCACGCACTGACCACGCTGGGCTATTCGGAAAAAGAAGCCCTTGGCGCGCTGAAGATATTGCCCGACGGCGTGGGCATATCAGACGGCATTCGCATGGCCCTCAAGAGCCTGTCCAGGTAGCACACGTGACATAGCGTGATTGCGTTGCGTCGGGTCGGGGTTGGGTTGGGTTGGGTGCGTTAATCAACCTGCGCACCCGACAGAAGCACCGCCTGTGCCCAGTTTTTCACTTCGGCATCAATCACTTTCGTGAAGGCAGCGGGTGAACTGTTGTTGACCTCACCCCCCATTTCAACCAGCCGCTGCGTCATCCCTGGCGTCGCGACAATACGTGCGACATCTTGGTATATTTTTTCCCGTAAGGCCGGCGGCATCGACCCGGGTCCGAATAGTCCAAACCAGGTCGCTGCCTTGAACCCAGGCAGGCCTGATTCGGACATGGTCGGCACGTTGGCAATCGCCGCCTCGCGCTCAGGATGTGCCAGCGCAATCGCACGCAACTTGCCGGACCTGATATAAGGCAACGCTGCCGACACAGTCACGAACGCCATCTGGACCTGACCGCCTATGAGGTCAGTCAGCATGGGTGCATCGCCTTTGTAAGGCACATGCACCAATGGCGTCCCGGTCCTCGCCTTGAACAATTCACCGGCCAGGTGCTGTGGCGTGCCGTTGCCGGTCGAAGCCATGGTCAACCCATTTTTTTGCGCCTTGGCGTAGGCAATCAGTTCCTGCAGGGTGGTGACGGGCAACGCCGTCGTGGTGACCAGCACCAGCGGGATCGTCGCCGTCAGCGTGATCGGCGCGAAGTCCCGGATGGGATCGTAGTTGAGTTTTTTATACAGACTGGCGCTGATCGTATGGGCCGCAGTGGTCATGTAGAGCGTGTAGCCGTCACCAGGCGCGCGCGCCACGCTTTCAGCCGCCATCGTGGTTCCGGCACCCGGTCGGTTGCTGACGACCACCTGCTGACCCCACAGGCTGGGTAGTTTTTCTGCAATCATGCGCGCAATCACGTCCGTGGCACCTCCGGCCGGATAGGGCACGACCAACGTGACAGTGCGTTCTGGGTAGCCCGCAGCCATTGCCGCAGCCGAGACACCCAGGCCCACGACCCATACCGCCCGTGCGAGTAAATGACTGAACCTCATGGTTGCCTCCTTGGCCACCCGATTCTTGTCGAAATTATTTGCGTGACTTAGTGACGTTCATCTGCAGACGCTGTGCGCGCAAGATAGACCGGGGCAACAGACTCAAGCGGCGTGGCCACGACACCTAGTTCAGCATCCATTGCGCCCTCGCTGACATTGTCGACAGAGAGTGAATCAAGATTATCCCGTGACATCAGGGGCACGCCAGGCATGCACTCGAAAAACATCGCCTGCATCCGGCCGATGACCTGCGGCATCTCGAGTACCGGCCGGGGTGCACCCGCCCAACCCGCCGCCAGTTTGACCAGTTCCCCAAGCGTGTAGACACGTGGGCCAGCCAAGTCATAAGTCTTGCCGAAGGTACGTGGATTTTCCAAGGCATTGGTGATGGCAGCCGCCACGTCTCCTACGAATACAGGTTGCATCCGGGCGCTGGCGCCGGCCATCGGCAAGACCGGAAACAATCTGGCGAGGCGAGCAAACATGTTCAGGAACTGGTCGTCCGGACCAAACACCACCGAGGCCCTGAACAGCGTATAGGCCCCCTCGGGCCAGCTCTCGAACACCTCACGAATAGCCTGTTCACCGGCGGCCTTGGAGCGCAGATAGCCGCTTGGGCCCTGCGCGTTCGCACCGAGCGCGCTCATGTGCAGCAAACGCTTGACGCCTTGCTGGCGGCAGGCCTGGGCGATACGGCGTGGCAACTGCACATGCGCGCGGTCAAAATCAGAGCCATACGGGCGACCCGGGCGACTGTGCAAAATGCCAACGAGATTGATCACGGCGTCACTGCCAGCCACCATCCGCTGCAATGTCTGTTCGTCGTTGACATCGGCCTCGAACACCGTGGCCAGGGGATACACCAGCAGGTCACGTCCATGCGCAAAGTGTCGGGTGGGTACCTGCACGACGTGGCCCTGTGCGACCAGGCGACCGACTATCTGACGACCAATAAATCCCGTACCACCGATCACTAGCACGCGCATGTGTGTCTCCGGAAATAGCTCAGGACTGCGTCAGGAACCCTGCATAGGACTTCAAGTCTACATTACCACCGCTCAGGATCACGCCGACGCGTGCGCCTTCGGGAAACGCCAGCGCGCCATGCAACGCCGCAGCGGCACCCAGGCATCCGGTCGGTTCCACGACAATCTTCATGCGTTCGGCGAAAAACTTCATGGTGGAAATCAGTTGTAGATCTGTCACCGTGAGGATGTCCGCCACGTATTGGCGGATCACGCCAAACGTCAGTTGGCCCAGGTACGTCGTCAGTGCACCGTCGGCAATCGAGCGCGGCGCGGCAATTGTCACGACCTCGCCCCGGCGCAGTGACTGTTGACCGTCGTTGCCGGCTTCGGGTTCGACACCCAATACTTTGCAATGTGGGCTCAGTGCCTGCGCCGACAAGGCGCTGCCCGCCAGCAAGCCGCCACCGCCCAGGCAAACCAGCAAATAGTCCAGTTCACCGACGTCCTCTATCAATTCCTTGGCCGCGGTACCCTGCCCCGCAATGACATGCAGGTGGTCATACGGAGGGATGAGCGTCATGCCGGTCTTGTGCTGCAGATCACGCGCGATGTCATCGCGGTTCTGCGTGTAACGATCATATTCAACGACCGTCGCCCCATATTCACGCGTCGCGGCTTTCTTGGCGACAGGCGCATCGATCGGCATGATGATGGTGGTCTGAACACCCAGAAGTTTGCCTGCCAGGGCGATCGCCTGGGCGTGGTTGCCGGACGAAAACGTCACGACGCCCGCACGGCGCTGCTCCGCAGAGAGATTGGCGATGGCGTTGTAGCCGCCCCGAAATTTAAAAGCGCCCATGCGCTGGAGGTTTTCACATTTGAAGAACAGTTGCGCACGCGTGGCGCGATCAGCTGTGGTCGATGTCATGACCGGTGTACGGTGGGCGACACCCTTGAGAGTCGCCGAAGCGCGAACGACGTCATCGTAAGTTGGCAGCACGAGAGACATGGGTTTCCTTATGTTCAATCCACACTGACGGATAGTGTACGATTATCCGATGGCCATTCAGTCCGACACTCTTTCCTCACGCGCCGAAACGACCCGACTCGTGACGCCCCTGGCAACGACCCCCAACGAAGAATCCATTGAGCGGGCACTCAGGCCGCGCGCGCTCGCTGAATATGTCGGCCAGCAGCGCGTGCGCGAGCAGCTAGAGATTTTCATCGCCGCCGCACGCAATCGCAAGGAATCGCTCGATCACGTCCTGCTATTTGGTCCACCGGGCCTGGGGAAAACCACGCTGGCGCACATTGTGGCCCACGAAATGGGTGTCAACCTGCGCCAGACCTCGGGTCCTGTCCTCGAACGCCCAGGTGACCTGGCTGCGCTACTCACCAACCTTGAGCGCAACGACGTGCTGTTCATCGATGAAATTCATCGTCTGTCACCTGTCGTCGAGGAAATTTTGTACCCCGCGCTCGAAGACTTCCAGATCGATATCTTGATCGGCGAAGGTCCGGCGGCGCGCAGCGTCAAACTTGATCTCCAGCCGTTCACGCTGGTGGGTGCCACGACAAGGGCGGGCATGCTGACCAACCCGCTGCGCGATCGCTTCGGGATTGTGTCCAGGCTAGAGTTCTATACCCCTGAAGAATTGACACTGATCGCGACACGCAGCGCGGGGTTGCTGCAGGTTCCCATTACGCCCGAAGGCGCCACCGAGGTTGCGCGGCGCGCACGTGGCACCCCGCGTATCGCCAACCGACTGTTGAGACGGGTACGTGACTACGCACAGGTCAAGGCAAACGGCACGATCGATGCCAAGGTCGCTCAAGCCGCGCTGGCGATGCTGGAAGTCGATCCACAAGGCCTGGACCTGATGGATCGCAAGCTACTCGAGGCGATCATCCACAAGTTTGATGGTGGCCCTGTAGGGGTTGACAGCCTGGCGGCCGCGATCGGCGAAGAGCGCGATACGATCGAGGATGTGATCGAACCCTACCTGATCCAGCACGGGTATCTGCAACGCACGCCGCGTGGTCGCATGGCCACGCAAACCACCTGGCGTCACCTTGGGCTGATACCGCCCAAGTCATCGGGGAACGAGGCCAGCCCGCTTTTCACCTGAACTGGCCCCTGCATCACAGTCAAGTCGCCATTCCCAGCGCGTCGATGCATTCGAGAATCGACTCACCGTAGGACTCAAGCTTGTGCACGCCCACGCCGTTGACGTGCGACAGTGATTCGAGGCTATCTGGAAGCGCCAGCGCGATTTCGCGCAAGGTCGCGTCATGGAAAATAACGTAGGCAGGTTTGCCATGGCTGCGCGCGATACCGGCACGCCAGGCACGCAAGGCTTCGAACACCGCCTGTGCCGCGACGGGCAGATCAGGCTGCAGCGGCTTGGACCGGGGGGTCGACCCACGCGATGCACGGTCAGGCTCACGCCTGAGCATCAGTGTGCGTTCACCCTTGAGAACGGCTCGACTCTCATCCGTCAGGGCAAGCGTGCCGTAGCCTTCCTGATCCACCATGAGCAGGCTTTGCGCCAGCAACTGCCGCAACACACTGCGCCAGGCCTGATCGGACAGGTCCTGCCCGATTCCGAACACACTCAGCGTAGCGTGGCCATTTTCAGCCACGCGCGGAGTCTGCTTGCCTCGCAAGATATCGATCAGGTGCCCTGCGCCATAGCGTTGACCGCGCTCTTTCCATAGACGGTAAATGGCAGACAACATTTTTTGCGCCGCGACGGTGCCGTCCCAGGACTGGGGCGGTTGCAGGCAGTTGTCGCAATTGCCGCAGGGTGCGATGGACTGGCCAAAGTACTGCAGCAAGCGCTGGCGCCGGCAGGAAACGGTTTCACACAAGCCCAGCATGGCATCAAGCTGCGCGCCCAGCCTGCGGCGAAACGCATCGTCCCCGTTGGACTCGTCGATCATGCGGCGCTGCTGCACGACGTCCTGCAGACCGTAGGCCAGCCACGCCGTTGCCGGCAGGCCATCGCGCCCCGCGCGTCCGGTCTCTTGGTAATAACCTTCGATGGACTTGGGTAAATCGATGTGCGCGACGAAGCGCACGTCGGGTTTGTCGATTCCCATCCCGAACGCAATGGTGGCCACCATCACCAGGCCATCTTCACGTAAAAACCGCGACTGGTTCTGCGCACGCACGGCCGAGCCGAGCCCGGCGTGATATGGCAAAGCAGCAATCCCTTGCGCGCACAGAAATTCAGCCGTCTCATCGACCTTGTTACGCGACAGGCAATACACGATGCCGGCATCGCCCGCGTGCTCCTGGCGTAATAACTGGAGCAACTGACGCCGAACGTCCAGTTTTTCAACAATGTGATAGCGGATATTGGGACGGTCAAAACTCGCCACGTAATGACGCGCTTGCCCCAGCGCCAGGCGTTCGGCGATTTCTCGCCGTGTGACATCGGTGGCGGTGGCAGTCAGGGCAATGCGCGGCACCTCGGGCCAACGCTCATGCAGCATCGACAAGCCGAGGTACTCAGGCCGGAAGTCATGCCCCCATTGCGACACGCAATGGGCCTCGTCAATCGCGAACAACGCGATCGTGCCGCGCGACAGCAACTGCAGGCAGCGCTCGGTCAGCAAACGTTCGGGGGCGACATATAACAGGTCAAGTTCGCCGGCCAGAAAGGCGCGCTCGACCTCGCGGGTATCTTGCCAGTCCTGCGTTGAATTCAGGAACGCCGCCCGCACACCCAGTTCGGTAAGGGCATCGACCTGGTCCTGCATGAGCGCGATCAGCGGTGAGATCACGACGCCCGTGCCGCGCCGGACAAGCGCAGGCACCTGATAGCACAGGGATTTTCCGGCGCCAGTGGGCATCAGGACTAAAGCATCACCACCGGCGATGATGTGGTCGACGATAGCCTGCTGGTCACCGCGGAAGGATTCGTAGCCAAAGACGCGTGCAAGCACTTCTGTCGCGCGCGGGTCAGCCATGGTCAGGGATTAAAAAAGACATAGACGAATTGTAAGGTGTACAGGCCTTGTGTGAGGCTAAAAATGCCACCAACCGGCAGCAAGCCGCTCGATCGGCACGGAAAGCTGCATGTGCATGGAATAGCTTCCTCCTGCAAGCTCACGGTCGGCGCCCATCTGCAACGTGATCTGGGGCCACAGTAACCAGTGGTGCTTGATGCCAACCCGCTGCGCAGACAGGTTCTGGCCGTCGCGACTCGACGCATAGGTCGATTCAAGCTGATGAGCGTCCCAGTGCACCTGCAGGCCCAGACCCGAACGCGACACCGGCCACGCAGGCAGCCCCGGCGATTCCGCGTTCTGACTTTGCACAGTACTGACTTGGACGGTCCCCCAGTCACTGAAAGCGTAGGTTCCCCCCAGCCCCGCCGACCCGGCGGAGGAACCCGCCTGCAGGCGACTCTCTACGGTCAGGTCCCGGGTCACCCCCATGCGCAGGCTACCCATGCCGACCGGCGCCCCGACCGTTAACCCACCCGAGGTGTTGGCAGAACTGATTTCCTGCTGCGTTCTGAACCCCACCGAGGTTGACAAGCCAACATCGCCTGGCAGCAACGTGCCCCGACTCGTTGCGGTGGGGAGCTTGACGAGTTGCACGCCGCCCAGACGGAGGGAGTCGCCCCAGAACGTGATCGGATCGACCACCTGCCCCACCGACAACGCTGCACCGTTGTCCTGTGTGTAAGTGAAGCCCGACACCCCCGGCATCCAGCGGTCGGGATCCCCGGCGTGCCCACCCAGTGCCACGGAGGCACGCGCTTCGAGGCCGGATCCAGGAGCGTAGTCAATGGCGCCGGACGACGCACTGGCCAGTACGTCGACGCCCGGCTGCCAGTTGACTTGCGCCTGGCGTGAAGGTTCATCTGCTGTGGGCATGGTCGCCAGGGGGTCTTCATCCAGCGGTTCGAGTGCGAGATCGATTCCGGGCGAGAGCGTGGAATTTGACACGACAGGAAACGACTGGACCGGGGCAAGTACCGAAATCCCGGGCCGATCAGGCGTCATGTCGGTATAAGCGGTTTGACCAGGGGAACTCAACGGCCACAGCGAAATCAGGACTACGATCGCAATATGGACTGGTTTAAGCATTGCATTAAGTGGTGAAATCATGTCCGCGTCAGTTTAACTGTCCGCAATGTCTTACCTTTAACCGTCTTCGGTTTCAACGTGTTTCAAATAGCTTGCCGCAAACAGACTCTCACGGCACACTCCCATCACAATGGACACTCCCACAAAACTACTCGTCGTCGACGATGACCCCGCCCTGCGGCAATTACTCGCCGACTATCTCAACAAGCATGGCTATGACACCTTGCTGGCACCCGACGCGCAAGGTCTTGCCGCACGCATCGCGCGCTTTGCGCCTGACCTGGTCGTACTCGACCGGATGATGCCGGGTGGCGATGGCGCCGAAGCCTGTCGCAGCCTTCGCGCCCTGGGCGAAGACATCCCCATCATCTTGCTCACGGCACGTGATGAAGCGGTCGACCGCATCATCGGACTCGAGGCCGGTGCCGACGACTATCTGGGCAAGCCGTTTGACCCGCGTGAACTGCTCGCCCGCATTGAGGCTGTGCTGCGTCGCAAGCGGGGTCCCTCGGCGCTGACCAAGGACGCGCCGGTTGAGTTTGGTGCCTTCGTATTTGACCCGGTGACACGGCAACTGAAACGCGGCGACGAAATCGTCAAGCTGACGGGTGGTGAGATCAATCTGCTGGAAGCTCTTGTCAAAAATGCTGGCAAGCCCTTGTCCCGTGAGCGGCTGCTGACACTCGCACGCGACGATGAGGGTGGTGAGCGCAACGACCGTGCGATTGATATCGCCGTGCTTCGCTTGCGTCGCGCCATTGAGGACGACCCCAAACAGCCTCGCTGGATCCAGACTGTCTGGGGAACCGGTTACCGTTTTTCACCATGAAATTCTTTCAGTTCCTGATTCCGCAATCACTGCGTGTCCGACTGATTCTGCTGGTGCTGGGTACGTTGCTGGCGGCCCAGGCTGCAACGTTGTATCTGGTTTCTCTGTATCAGCGGGACCATGTGCAAACGGCGGCCCTGAACCTGATCGCCACGACGATCCGCACGCTGCAATACTCCATTGACGGCCTGGCTCCAGGTGACCGCGCCGAGTTTGTCCGACTCGCCTCACACGGACAATGGCGACTGTGGTCGCGGGCACTTCCGGACGACGCCCGCCTGCAGCGCCGCCCGCAACGGCGGGATGGCACCCAGGGCCCCCGCCCACCCCCGCGGGACGTCAACGACCCGGCCAGGCGTGGCCAGAATAATCAGTGGGGTCCAGGACCTGGACCCAGAGCTGGCCAGGGGCTTGAACCCGGACCGGGTGGGAATGGATCTGGCACGGTTGGCGCCGGACCTGGGACTGGCGTCGCAACAGGAGTCAGGCCTGCAATCGGACCTGGACCCGGCAACGGTCCTGGGCCAGGTCCGGGCATGCGTGATGAGCCGCCGCGCGAGCAGCTTCCGGTGGTCGAGTACTCGCCCGATGACTTGCGCTTCGGACTGCGTTTGTTGGTCAACGAGCTCAATGTCTTGCTTGGACACGATGCGCGCGTGGCGTTGTCGCGTGGCCCCAAGCCCGAAATTTTCATCTCGCTGGCCAGATCGGAGCGCAGCGGCGAGATCGGCCCACGTGAATGGCTGGTGATCCCGATCGACCGGATCGACCCCCCCTTATCGACCGCTTTGCTGGCCTGGTGGGCTGCCGGACTCGGGCTGGTTTTGCTCATCGCGGTGTGGTTTTCGCTGCACATTTCCAGACCCATCACGCGTCTGGTCGAGGCGACCGATCAGCTGGCCGCCGGCAACCCCGAACGCGTGTCGCCAGCGGGCCCGACGGAAACAAGAAGGCTGGGCGAACGTTTCAACGCCATGATCGACAAACTGGCCGAGTCGGAGTCGACCCGCCGCACGCTGCTGGCCGGCTTGCCGCATGACCTGAAAGGGCCGCTGTCGCGCATGTGGCTGCGAGTCGAAATGACCGACGACACCGCGCTCAAGGACGGCATGCGCAATGACCTTCAGGACATGCAGCACATCGTCGATCAGTTCATCGGGTTCTTGCGCGGTACGGACTTGGCGACCTATCACTTTGCCCCGCTGGCACTCAATGACTGGATCGTCGAACGCATCGACAACTGGAAAGGCGCGGGCAGCGAAGTGGTGCTGGTCGGCAAACCGGTTCCGGCTATTGTCAACGCCGACAGCCTCGCGCTCGCCCGACTGCTGGACAACCTGATCAGCAATGCGCTGCACCACGGCGCGACGCCTATCCATGTCACGCTGGGCGTCCAGGATCAGTGGGCCGTCTTGCGGGTCAGTGACCATGGCACGGGTATTCCTGCAGAACGTCGCCTGGAGGCGCTCAAACCCTTTGTCAGGCTGGATGAAGCCCGTACTCGCACAGGAAATGTCGGGCTGGGCCTGGCGCTTTGCGAGGCCATCGTGCGGGCCCACGCCGGCTCACTTTCGCTGGGACAGGGGTCCGAAGGCGGCCTGCAGGTCGAAGTGCGGCTGCCACTCCATTACCCGACCAACCAAGCACCAGACTAGCGGCCAGACGCCCTCAGGGCGCGCGGCCAAATAGCGTCCGGTAACCCATCAGGTTGAAAACCACCATGATGGGGACAGCCACCACGGTAGCCGCCAGCACCAGACGCAGCGACCCCATGGCGGCTGCCGCATCCCAGATCGTCAGGTTGTCGAGAATCACAAACGGAAACATGCTGTAGGCCAGCCCGAAAAACATCAGCACGTACACCACCAGGCATAGTGCGAATGGCAGCCAGGCTAACGCACGATATTTTGGACGGATCACGCGCACAAGCGTCATGTCGATACCAACGAAACAGCACAACATGACAAACCAGACCGGAGCCGCCATGATCAAACGCGTGATGCTGCTCCATTTGTAGAAAATGGCCGGATTCGCCAGCCCCAGCGCAATTGAAACGGCCACCATGCCCGCAGCGGTCCAGCGGATGGCATGACGCGCCCAAGCCACCGCAAGGGACTGGACTGCGCCCTGCTGACGCATGACCAACCAAGTGGCGCCAAGCAGTGCATACGCCGCCACCGCGCACACACCAATGAAGAGGCTGAACCAGATTGACGGGCTGTCTTCCTTGTAGCCGGTCACGACGAACGCCAGCAGCATGCCGTGCCCGAACGCCGTCAATAAGGACCCCAGCCAGAAGCGTCCGATCCAGGTTGGGCGGCGCTCTGTCGCCGCGCGAATCCTGAATTCAAACGCGACACTGCGCAACATGACACCGAGCATTGTGATCGTGACCGGCACGTAGAGATGTGCCAGCATTGCCCCCCAGGCAAACGGAAAAGCCGAAAGTAGCAGGCCCAGGGCCAGTAGCATCCAGAATTCGTTGGCATCGCGCCAGGGACTCAAGGCCACCATCATGCTGGGACGTACCGACGCCGGCGCCGTGCGCAGCAACAGCCCCACACCAATGTCAAACCCGTCAAACAGGACACCGCCCAGGATCAGGGCACACAACAGCGCCATCATCAGCAATGGCATCCAGAAGGCGGGATCGGTTGCCCCGAGACCCATTGAATCGGCTAGCGTGCTGATCATGCGCGCGCCCCGGGTTTTCTCACCGGCACCACGCCATAACGCGCGGCATGAAACAACATGCCCACAAAACCGGTCAGCAGCACGGCATACAACACGGCTGTGGCGACCAGGCCCACCCACAGGGACTGGGCACCCACTTCGGTTAGCAGGTCCTCCTGGGTCAGCGTGCCCCAGACCAGAAACGGCGTGCGGCCGATTTCAACCAGATTCCATACGGTCAGCCATGCAACCGCCCCCAGGAACGTCGACCAGAATTGCATTCGCAGCAAGGCACGTGGCTGACCGCCGGGATCTGCACCGCGCACGGCGGCGACCCCGGACGTGACCAGCAGCACGGCGGCCATCACAAACCAGGTCAGGAGCGCCAGGCGTGCGAGCCAGAACACCGTCTCGACAGGCGGCAAGGCGTCTTCGTCCACCGCGTCCAGGCCGATCAGTGTGCCCTGCGCGTCATGCCCCAGCCAGCGCGTCGCGGTGACTTGTTTCTGGGTGGTTGGGTTTTGTGCCTGGACGGCATCGGACGGGCCCTGGCGGGTTGTCACCGAACCACCAAACCAGACCAGATCAGGCGCGCTGCCGGAGTCGCGGTATCCGGCAACCGCTGCGGCCGTCGCGGGCTGATAGTGCGCTGTCATGCGGGCGGTACCGTCCAGGGCGAGTGCTTGCATCGCCAGACCAAGCAACGCCACCCCCAGGCCCGTGCGAAAGGTCAGCCGTTCGCCGTCCTCCAGGGGACGCCGCCCAGCCTGCCAGGCTGTGATGCCAAGCATCAGGAAACCGGTGGTCAGCACACCACCGGCGGCGAACAGGGCAAGGTACCAACCCATGGCGGGGTTCAGGATCAGTTCGGCCCAGTCGATGACCTGGTAGCGCCCATCGATCAGCGTCGCACCTTTCGGAACGTGGGTCCAGGACTGCAGCACAACCCCCCAGAAGATGGTGCAGGTCAGCCCCAGTGCGACCGCGAACACGGCAAACACATGCGCAGGATCGGACACACGCCGCTGCCCGAACAACATGACACCCATGAACACCGACTTGACAAGGAACAGCGTGGTGACGCCAAAGGCCAGCAGGGGCCCGGCCACGTTACCCACGCGTTCCAGGAGTGCAGGCCAGAGGGTCCCGAGCTCGAACAGCACAGGAAGCGCCGAAGCCAGGGCCAGAATAAAGGCAAGTGCGAAAATCCTGACCCAAAAACGGTAGGCTGCCATCCAGGCGGCATCCGGACGACGCCAGGCCATCCATCTGAAGAAGCCCAGCACCCACCCCAGCGCCAGGGCCAGGGCGGCAAACAGCACATGAAAGTTCAGGCTCAGGGCAAACTGCACACGTGCGAGCAAAAGTGCGGAAATTTCCATGATCGGGAGTAGTGTAGACGGGTCGTGGCAAAATGTACGTTTATTGGCTGCTTCATGCGCCTCTTCATCACTGCCTGACACCTGAATGACATCTGAATCTGCGACCCCTGTCGCCACCAATTTTTTGCGCAATATCATCGAGTCTGATCTGGCGGCCGGCCGCCTCCAGGGAAAACGCTGGGCGGGCCAGCCCGGCCCCGCGTCGGCCTTGGCGGGTGCTCATGCAGACCCAGCCCGTATCCGGACACGCTTTCCACCCGAGCCCAATGGCTACCTGCACATTGGTCACGCCAAGAGCATTTGCCTGAATTTCGGTCTGGCGCGCGATTATGGCGGCATCTGCCATCTGCGCTTTGACGATACCAATCCGGAAAAAGAAGAACAGGAATACGTTGATGCCATTATCGACGCGGTCAAGTGGCTGGGTTTTAGCTGGACAGCCCACGGCACCGAGCACCTGTATTTCGCAAGCAACTACTTCCCCGTCATGTACGGCTTTGCCGAGGCACTCATCACGGCCGGGCATGCCTACGTCGACGAACAAAGCCCCGAGACCATGCGGGCGATGCGGGGCACACTGACCGACGCCGGCCAAAACTCTCCATGGCGCAACCGTCCGGCACAGGAATCCCTGCAATTGCTGCGCGAGATGCGCGACGGCATGCACCCCGATGGCAGCATGGCCCTGCGTGCTCGCATCGACATGTCGGCACCAAACATCAATCTGCGCGACCCGGTGCTGTACCGGATTCGCCACGCCGCCCACCACCGAACGGGTAACGACTGGTGTATCTACCCCATGTATGCCTGGGCTCACCCCGTTGAGGACGCGCTGGAAGGGATCACCCACAGTATCTGCACACTCGAGTTTGAAGACCAGCGCCCTTTCTACGACTGGACGCTGAACCGACTGGAAGAACTCGGCCAGTTGGCACGACCCCTGCCACATCAGTACGAGTTCGCCCGACTGAACATGAGCTACGTGGTCACCAGCAAGCGCAAACTGCTGCAACTGGTCAAAGAAGGTCATGTCAACGGCTGGGACGACCCCCGCATGCCAACGCTGGCCGGCCTGCGTCGCCGTGGCTACACACCCGCCGCATTGCGCCTGTTTTGTGAACGCACGGGCATATCGAAGTCCAACTCCAGGATCGACTACAGCCTGCTTGAGCAAGCCCTGCGCGAGGAGCAGGATCCGGTGGCATTACGCTCAGTCGCAATCCTGAACCCGGTCAAGCTCGTCATTACCAATTTCCCCGAAGATCAGGCCGAGCCATGTCATGCGCCGCGCAACCCCCACGACCCGAGTGCCGGTTCGCGCGAATTCCCGTTCACGCGGGAATTATGGATCGAGCGCGATGATTTTGTAGAGGTTCCGCCGAAAAAGTACTTCCGCCTGTTCCCGGGCAACACCGTGCGCCTCAAGTATGGCTATGTGGTGACCTGCACGGGTTGCGTCAAGGACGAAAGCGGCCGAATTACCGAAGTACACGCCGAATACAACCCCGACACTAAAAGCGGCACGCCCGGGTCCAATCTGGTCAAGGTCAAGGGCACCATTACCTGGGTCAGCGCCGACCACGCCATCGCAGCTGAATTCCGGCTCTACGACCGCCTTTTTTCCACACCGTTCCCCGATGCAGGCGACAGCGACTTCCTGTCTTGCCTGAACCCACACTCGGTCCAGACGGTGCAGGGCTGGCTCGAACCAGGCAGCATCGCCACCCCGGATGTCATGTGGCAGTTTGAACGCCTGGGCTATTTTGTCGCCGACGCCATCGATTCCACGGCCGAAAAGCCGGTGCTTAACCGCACCACGACCCTGAAAGACACGTGGGCAGACGAGGGCTGAATTCCTGCGTGGTTCCAGCCTTTCATCGGCTGGCCACCCCGGCATTCCCGGGGCGGGCTGGGTTATGATCGAGGGCAATGACTACAGAAACGACCGCCCTCGACTTTAAAAGCGCCACCCTCTATGCAATTCGGGTGGTGGTTCAGCATGCCGACACCAAGGACCTGATCAGTGCCCTGCAAAAACGCATGGCCGATGCGGGCACCTTCTTTGAAAACGAGCCCGTCGTCATCGACGCTGGCAAGGTCGACGAGCCCATAGACTGGCCCGCACTGGTCAAGGCGCTCAGAGATCACCGTCTGCCGGTCATCGGCGTGGTGGCGCAAGGCGCCAACCTGCAAGCCGCGCAGGCCTGTGGGCTGACCCCCGTTGACCTGTCAGCCAGCCCGACGCGAAGCGCCGCCGATACGCACCACGCGGCAGTGGTGGTCGAACCTGTCACGGCGGCAGTATCGTCGCCGGTCAGTCCCGTCGCAACCGTTCTCCCGGCAAGTGCGCCGACCATTGCCCCAACCGGCACAGCTGTCCGTGCTGCGCCCGCAGGTTCGACGATGGTGGTACGTGGCCCCTTGCGCTCAGGGCAACGCGTCTATGCCCGCAGTGGCGACCTGATCGTCATGGGACTGGTCAGCCAGGGGGCAGAAGTCATCGCCGACGGCAACATCCATGTGTACGGCCCCCTGCGTGGCAAAGCCATGGCGGGGGCACGCGGCGATACGGCAGCCCGCATCTTCACGACTGCCCTGGATGCCGAACTGGTTGCCGTGGCCGGCGTTTACCGTGTCATTGACAGCAAGCTTGCAGACGACGTCCATCAGCGTGCGGCAGTGGTTTACCTGGACAAGGAAGCGCTGCGTATCGAGGCGCTCGACCAGTAGTTTCGCTTCATGTTTTTGTTTTACGATTAACACCTGTGCATTGTGTGGTGTCTGGTCCAGCGAGCGTTGCCCAGGCAAAGTGCGCGCTGACCAACCGGCGTCAGGCAGTTTTCTTGAATATTGATTAAGGGTTCGTACGTCATGACTCGTATTGTGGTGGTGACTTCAGGCAAGGGTGGCGTAGGCAAGACAACCACCAGTGCCAGCTTTTCTTCCGGTTTGGCCATGCGTGGCTATAAGACCGCCGTCATCGATTTCGACGTTGGCCTGCGTAACCTCGACCTCATCATGGGTTGCGAGCGACGCGTGGTATATGACTTTGTGAACGTCATCCAGGGCGAAGCCACACTGAATCAGGCCCTGATCAAGGACAAGAACGTCGAAAACCTTTTCGTCCTGCCCGCCTCGCAAACACGCGACAAGGATGCCCTGTCCATGGAAGGTGTCGAGAAGGTCATCAATGACCTGAAAGGCATGGGCTTTGACTACATCGTCTGCGACTCCCCTGCCGGGATCGAGACGGGCGCGCTTCTGGCGGCCTATTTTGCCGATGATGCACTGGTCGTCACCAACCCAGAGGTGTCTTCGGTGCGTGACTCTGATCGCATCCTGGGAATTCTGGCCTCGAAATCCCGCCGTGCCGTCGAAAGCGACGAACCCATCAAGGAGTTCCTGCTCTTGACGCGTTACAACCCCAAACGGGTTGAAGACGGCGAAATGCTGTCCCTCAAGGACATCGAGGACATCCTTCGCATCAAGCTGATCGGCGTCATTCCTGAATCAGAGTCGGTCCTGCAGGCGTCCAACCAGGGCCTGCCCGCGATTCACATCAAGGACACGGAAGTATCAGAGGCCTACATGGACGTGGTCGCACGCTATCTGGGTGAAGAGAAACCGCTGCGCTTTGTCGATTACCAAAAGCCTGGTTTTCTCAAGCGTCTGTTCGGAGGTAAATGATGTCTTTTCTGTCTTTTTTGCTCGGGCAGAAAAAAACCTCTGCCAAT
>CAIJKV010000160.1 GCA_903821335.1 uncultured beta proteobacterium | reverse complement strand
GGTTCGGTGCCCAGTAACGGCAGGGCGGTGGCGATACCGCCAGCGGTTTCGAGCGCGACAGGTTCAGCGCTGTACTGGATGTTTACACCGAACGCGCGACCGTCGCCCAGGGCCTTCTCAATCATATGGCCCAGCCAGGCGTGGTTGACCACGATATCCAGAATGCCGGCACGAGCCAGCCTTTCAATGTGCCACACAATCAGGGGTTTGCCGGCGACAGCAAGCAGCGGTTTGGGGCTGGCATCGGTAAGCGGTCGCATGCGCTCACCCCGTCCGGCCGCAAGGATCATTGCGCGCATGAACGGACTCCCAGGCTGGCGGCTTGAGGCATCAGAAGGTGTATCCCGTGGTTGGCTCGATCTTCTCAAGGCGGTCGAGCAGGCGCAACAGTGGCTTAAAGGCAATGTAGCGGCTCGCCACCTGACGCACATACTGCTTGACACGGGGAATGTGGGCCAGGTAGGCCGCCTTGCCATCCCGGTGATTGAGCCTGGCGAATACACCCAGTATGCGCAGGTTGCGCTGTAGACCCATCCACTCGTAGTCCAGGTGGAACTGTGCAAAATCGGCGGGTACCGGCAAACCTGCCTGGCGAGCCTTCTCCCAGTACCGGATCGCCCAGTCCAGTTGCTGAGGTTCAAGCCAGGTCGTGCGTGCGTCAAAAACCAGGGAGGCCAGGTCATAGGTGACGGGCCCGGCGACGGCATCCTGAAAATCGAGGATGCCAGGGTTAGAACCATGCTCGGGGCGCACGCACACCATCAGGTTAGGAGAGTGGAAGTCTCGGTGCACCAGCACAACGGGTTGCCGGGCATTGTGGTCAACCAGAACCTTGAAGACGTCATCCAGCGCCTGTTGCGAGGTTGCGTCCAGGGGGCTCTGGCAGTGGACGCCCGCATACCATTGCGCGAACAGACCCAGTTCGTCCCTGAGGCGCTCAGCATCGTAGGCGGGCAGGCCAGCATGGTCGGCACCTTGCATGTGCACGAGTGCGTCCAGTGCATCACGGTAGAGTGTTTGCAAGGTCGCATCATCAACCCCCTGCCGGATCAGGTCGTAATAGGTCGTGGGACCGAGGTCCGAGAGCAACAGGAACCCGTTTTCCATATTCTGCGCAAGGATCCGTGGGACATTGATGCCGACCGCAGCCAGCCTGCCGGCCACATCAATGAACGGTCGGCAATCCTCTTGCGGGGGCGGCGCATCCATGGCGACCAGTGTGCCCTCGCGGCTGTTCAGCCGGAAGTAACGCCGGAAACTGGCGTCGCTTGAGGCGGGCGCGAGGGTGTCCGGGCGCAGACCCAGGGACGCAGGCAGTGACCGCAGCCAGGTCAGAAGGTGGGGTAGGCGGTGATCATCAACAGGAAGAGACATGAAAAAATCGGTGACAATAGGCGGTTTGAGAGGTGAATAGCCCGATCCCACAACTATGGTGGCCGGCTTCTCTATAATACCGGCTGGAAACTCCTTTTTGTGCCCATACACGGTCAGGTTCTTTGTGTCCTGAACGATTGCGAAGGTTATTGTCCCGAACGTGCTTATTTTCCGTTGGCTGTTGCTCCTAGTACTCGGTAGTGCCGCGACGGTTCAAGCGCAGGGCGGGGTGGGTGTCGTCCCGAGTGACGCAGCGGGCACCCCGGCCAGGTCCATTTCCGATTTATCCGCAGTGGCCGCGGCCTCAGGGCTCAGGGTTTCACCTTCACTTGGTCGGCCTGCGGTTTCCGACAAGCAGATGCCGGCCTTTCTTGAGGCAGACCAGATCAAGGGCGACGCCGAAAATAACCTGGTGTTGTCCGGCAACGCCTCGGTCAGGCGCCAGGATGCCGTCATCAAGGCAAACATCATCAACTACAACAAGCGGGCCGGCGTGATGGACGCGCAGATCAATGCGCGCCTGATCCGTGACGGCAACGTGATCGCGGGGTCCTCCCTCACTTTTAATCCCGATGACGGCACCGGCAGCGTCGATCAGCCCAATTTCTGGATGGAAAACGGTGGTGCAGGGTTTGGTTCCTGGGCGGATATCTTCAACCGTAACCAGATGAGCCTCACCGACGTGACCTACAGTGGCTGTCCCTGCCCCTCGCCCTCCTGGTATATCGAGGCCGATAAACTGGACCTGGATTTCGCCGAAAACGAAGGCGTTGCGCGAAACGGGGTGCTGTATTTCAAAGATGTTCCCATCCTGGCGTCGCCTTACCTGACATTCCCGATCAAGAAAGAGCGCAAGTCCGGATTCCTGCTACCGACCTTCGGCCTGACGTCTAACACGGGTGTTGACTACACCCAGCCCTACTATTTCAACCTGGCGCCGGAATACGACATGACCGCCCAGGTCCGCGGGATGTCCAAGCATGGTATTCAGTTTGGTGATGAATTCCGCTACATGGGGGAATCGTATTCAGGCTTGCTGGCAGGTACGTACCTGAACAATGACCCGACGACTGGCACCGACCGCTGGCTGTACACGGCCCAGCATCAGCAATATTTCGGTAAAGGTTTTTACGGCGGCATCAACGCCAGTGGTGTGTCAGACAGCAACTATTTCACCGATTTCTCGACCATTGCCGTCAACCAGGCCACCACGACCTATCTGCCCCGCAACGTTTCCCTTGGCTGGGGCGATGAGTTCTGGTCGGCTGGCGTGCAGAGCACGACCTACCAGACCATCCAGACGACGCCAGCCACGATTCGTCCGTTGTACAACAGGGTGCCTGAATTCACACTGAACGGTGCCAAATACAACACGGGTGGCTTTGATGTGGTGACGGAAAATACGGCGACCACCTTCCAGATGCCTGTCGACAAAATATTCGGTCGTTGGGCTCCGGACGGGCAGCGTTTCCTCTCCTATTCCTCCGTGTCCTATCCCATCGTGCAGCCCGGCTGGTACGTTACGCCCAAAGTCGCCATGACTGCCGCGCAGTACCAGACGAACTGGTATGGACTTGAGAGCACCTACGGCTACGGACAGGGCTCGAACTCGCGCGCGCTTCCCATCATGTCGGTAGATTCGGGCATGACGTTCGAGCGCGACAGCACATTTTTTGGCAAGTCAGCCTTGCAGACCGTCGAGCCGCGCCTGTACTACTTGCGCGTACCCTACCAGGATCAGTCACAGTTCCCTGTCTACGACACGACACTGTCAGACTTCAATTTTTCGCAGGCCTTCCAGGAAAATATTTACGCTGGCTGGGACCGCCTTTCAAACGCCAATCAGCTGACAGCGGCGTTGACCACGCGCTGGCTGGATTCTGACTCTGGCTTTGAGCGCCTGAGTCTCTCGGTCGCGCAGCGTTTCTATTTCGAGGACCAGTACGTCACGTTGCCCGGCGAGGTGCCGCGCACGAACGTCAAGTCCGAATTCCTGTTTGGTGCCAATGCCGCCCTGACCGACACACTCAGCACGAATGCGACCCTGCAATACAACCCCTATACCAGTCAGTTTGACCGTGCCCAGATCACGGCTCGCTGGCGCCCGCAGCGGTTAGCCATGCTGTCGGCATCGTATCGGTACCAGGTCAATCCTCCGGTCACGGCGATCTACCAGCCGCAGGGGCAGGACATGATCAGCCTGGCGTTCCAGTGGCCGATTTCCAGCAAGTGGTATGCGGTCGGCCGGGCCGATTACACCATTTGGTACCAAGAGGCACAGAGCCTGGTCGACCCGACTCAGGTGCTGAGCCTGCCAAAAATCACGCAGGCGATTGCCGGTGTGGAGTACAAAGGTGATTGTTGCTGGTCGGCACGAATGGTGTTCCAACGCTATGTCGTGAGCGTTGACCAGGTCAACACAGGTGTGTTTTTCCAGCTTGAGCTGGCAGGGTTGGGCATGCTTGGCCAGAATCCGATGGGTCTTTTGGGCAAGAGTATTCCGGATTATGAAAATATCAATCCGCCCATTCCAAATGTGAGCAAATTCGAAAGGTACGAATGATGCAATATGCAGGTGTTTTCCGCCATCTATGCGCGCTGTTGATCTTGAGCCTTGGGTTTGGGTTGAGCCTCGCGGCGCAGGCCCAGCCGACGTCGGCCACCAGGAAGCCTGCCGCGACAGCAGCCAAGCAGCCTCGCGCGCCGGCCGAGTCCGGCTCCGCTGACGCCGTCGCAGGCCCCTCTGGTGCTGCACCGGGTTCCGACCAGGAGGTTGATACCATCGTGGCCGTGGTTAATAAGGACGTGATCACACAGCGTGAACTTGCTGCGCGTGTTCGCCAGGCAAAGACCGAGCTTAAATTGCAAAAGGTTCAGCTGCCACCGGATGAAATTTTGCAGCGTGACTTGTTGCAGCGCATGGTCATGGAACGCCTCCAGGCTCAGGAAAGCGCACGTCAGAAAATCGTGGTTACCGATAAAATGCTTGACCAGGCCATTGAGGTCATCGCTGAACGTAACAAGACGTCCATTGCCCAGATGCGCAAGCAGATTGAGACCGGTGGCATGACTTGGGATGAGTACAAGAAGATGCTCAAAGGCGAGTTGATGCTTGAGCGTTTGCGTCAGCGTGTGGTGGACAGCACGATCCTGGTTTCCGATGCCGAGGTCGACGCCTACCTGCGCGATCAGAAGGCGCGCCAGGGCGGCGCTGCAACCGGACTGAACCGCCCCGCCAGTGCCGCGCCAAGTGCGGCACCTCAGGCGGCCGGTGCCAGTGGTGCGCCCAACCAGCCAGCAATCCTCGGTTTGGCCCAGATCCTGATCCGTGTTCCAGAGGGATCAACGCCAGAGCAGGTCGCTGCGCTGCGTGCGCGCGCTGAAGGCGTACTGGCTCGCCTCAAGCGTGGGGAAAAATTCGAGGTGCTGGCGGCTTCCTCCTCAGAGGGGCCTGAAGCCTCACGCGGTGGTGACATGGGTGGGCGCCCTGTCGATGCCTGGCCCGATCTGTTTCTCAATGCTGTGTCGGGATTGCAGGACGGGCAAGTCAGCAACGTGATTCAGAGTGGCAACGGTTTTCACGTTCTCAAGGTGCTGGGTCGTGCGGGTGGTGCACCGGCACCGGCACCGGCTCCGGCTCCGGCTCCGGCTCCGGCCGCCAAGGCGCAGGCCCCTGCAGCGCCGCAACAGGCTGGTCCCGGTGCTCAGTCAAGAGCCGGTGTCGTGGCTCCTCAGGGCCCAATGCCTGTTCAGCAGAGCAAGGTGAGGCACATACTGATCAAGACTACTGAGGTGGTCAGTGACGATATCGCCAAACAGAAACTGATGCAGGTCCGTGACCGGATCGTGACAGGCGGTGAGCCGTTCTCTGACATGGCCAAGCGTTTCTCCAACGATGGCTCCGCGCCGTCAGGTGGCGACCTCGGCTGGCTCAATCCAGGTGAAACCGTGCCTCCCTTTGAAAAGGCGATGAATGCGCTGCCCATTGGTCAGGTCAGTGAGCCAGTTAAAACCCAGTTCGGCTGGCACCTCATTATTGTCGATGACCGACGCACCGAAGACATGGCTGAACAGTTCATGCGTAACCAGGTTCGCCAAAAACTCTTCCAGCAGCGATCTGAGGCAGCGTTTGAGACCTGGTTGCAGACGGTTCGCAATCAGTCGTATATCGATAACCGACTTGAAAAACGGCAACGCCAGAGCAAGGAATAGTGGGTGGCCAAGCATCAGGCTCGTAAGCGTTTTGGTCAGAATTTCCTGGTTGACCAGGCCGTCATCGAATCCATCGTCCGGGCGATCGACCCGGCCCGGGATGATCGCCTGATAGAAATCGGTCCTGGGCTGTCTGCGCTGACGACGCCCCTGATGCAAAGGCTGGATCAACTGACCGTGATCGAGATCGATCGCGACCTCGCAGGGCGATTGCGTGGACAGTATCCGGAGCAGCGGCTGCGCGTGGTCGAGGCCGACGCGTTGCAAGTCGATTTTTCAGAGTTTGGTGACCGATTGCGCATCGTCGGGAATTTGCCGTACAACATTTCCAGCCCGCTGTTGTTCGCACTGGTGCAATATGCGGATCAGGTTGTCGATCAGCATTTCATGTTGCAACGCGAGGTGGTCGACCGGATGGTGGCGCAGCCCGGCGGTTCGGACTTCAGCCGGTTGACGGTCATGCTGCAGTCACGCTACCAAATGCACAAACTGTTTGACGTGTCCCCTGAGGCGTTCAGTCCGCCTCCGCGGGTGGTTTCGTCGATTGTCCGCATGGTTCCGCTTGGTGCAGATCGCCTGCAGGCGATTGATCCGGTCATGTTCGAAAAGGTGGTCTTACGTGCTTTTTCCCAGCGTCGCAAAATGTTGCGTGGCGTCATGGGGGAATGGACTTCACTCATTCCGTGGGCGGCACTTGAAATAGAGCCCACCTGGCGTGCCGAGCAGGTTTCGGTCGCGGCGTTTGTGGGAATGGCCGACGCGCTGCATCACGCAGGTGTGCGACCCTGACCCCGGCACCTGGGCAGGCAGTGCAGCGCGCGTCGGGTCAGATAATGTGGCGCCTTGCCGCCAACCAGACGCGCATGACGTCCTGAGTCCGATCACTGAGTAGCGCCGCAGCATTGTCGCAGGCCTCGGCCAACGTGCAGGGGCCCGCCACGACACTGAACGCGGCATGAATCCCCACACTATAGAGTGCCTGATAACCTGGTCCCAGTGAACCCGCAATCGCGATCACAGGCACCCCGGCTTGCCTGGCGATCTGTGCCACGCCCATCGGCGTCTTGCCATGCATCGTTTGTGCGTCCATGCGACCTTCTCCGGTCAGGACCAGGCTTGCTCCCTGAACCGCTGCCGCAAGCCCGCCGATTTCCGCCACGACCTGGGCGCCGGGTCGGAACTGAGCCCCCATCCAGGCGCGTGCGGCAAAGCCGAGCCCACCTGCGGCACCTGACCCTGGCGCATTGCGCGTGTCATGACCCAGATGGGCGGCGCAGCGGTCGGCAAAATGACTGAGTGCGGCATCCAGGAGACGAACTTGTTCCGGCGAGGCACCTTTTTGTGGACCAAAGACGGCGGATGCACCCTGCTGACCACAAAGCGGGTTGTCCACGTCCGAGGCCAGGGTGATGGTGACAGTTTTCAGACGCGGATCGAGTTGACTGGCGTCGATGCGGTCAAGACTGGCCAGTGCCGCGCCGCCTGGGGCAAGGGGTGCGCCGTTGGCGTCAAGCAGACGCAGGCCCAGTGCCTGCAGCATGCCCGCACCGCCGTCATTGGTGGCCGACCCACCTAGCCCAAGGACGATATGACGCGCACCCTCGTCCAGGGCGTGCGCGATCAACTGGCCGACACCGCTGCTCGTGGCGCACAGCGGGTCGCGCGCGGACGGTGGAATATGTTCAAGACCCGCCGCGGCAGCCATTTCAATGACGGCGGTCTGGTCCGGCAACCACCCCCAGGATGCGGCGATGGGCGCTCCCAGCGCGTTCTGTACCCGATGGGTGCGCGGTTGCCCCTGGGTGGCTGCCAGCACGGCCTGGACGGTGCCTTCGCCACCATCAGCCATCGGGATGCAAACGATGTGTGCATCGGGTGCGGCAAGTTTGACGCCACGCGCCATGGCATTTGCCACGTCGGGGGCAGACAGACTTTCCTTGAAGGAATCAGGCGCAATGACGATTTTCATGATTAGCCAAAAAACCAGTAACAGATGGCGATGGACGCCAGCACACCGGCCAGGTCGGCCATGAGCGCGCAGCCGACGGTGTGGCGCGCGCGCTGTACGCCGATGGCACCAAAATAGACCGCCAGCACGTAAAAAGTCGCCTCGGTGCTGCCTTGAATCGTGGCGGACAACAGGGCGGGAAAACTGTCCACCCCATGAAATTGCATCGTTTCAATTAACAAGGCTCGCGCCGCGCTGCCGGAAAAGGGCTTGACCAGCGCCGTGGGCAACGCATCGACAAAGCGGTCGTCCCAGTTCAGCGCGTGGGCAATCCAGCGGATACCGTCCAGTGCAATATCCAGGGCACCCGAGGCGCGCAGTACACCCACGGCGCAGAGCATCGCGACCAGGTAGGGCAGCAGGTCCTTGGCGATGTTGAAGCCTTCGCGAGCGCCATCGACAAAGGACTCATAGACATCGACGCGGCGCCACGCACCCACGGCGATGAACAGGACGATGACACCGAAGAGCACCAGGTTGCCGGTCAGTGACGAGACATGCGACAGCGCCGTGGCGCTGAGGCCGACGGCGCCGGCCATGATGCCGCCCAGAACAAGCGCGATGCCAAATAGCCAGAGCAGCACGACCGGATCGCGCAGGGGCAAGCGCTGCATCAAGGCTACCGACAAAAATCCTGTCAGCGTCGAGGCGCTGGTCGCCAGCAGGATGGGCAGGAAGACCAGCGTCGGATCGGGTGCGCCTTGCTGCAGGCGGTACATGAAGATGCTGACTGGTATGAGCGTCAGTGATGAGGCGTTCAGTACCAGGAAAAGAATTTGAGCATTGGTGGCCGTATCGGGCTGAGTATTGAGCGTCTGAAGTTCGCGCATCGCACGCAGGCCGATGGGCGTCGCAGCATTGTCCAGGCCCAGTGCGTTGGCCGCGAAATTCAGCGTGATCAGTCCGATGGCGGGATGACCCCGTGGCACACCCGGCATGAGTCTGGCAAAGAGTGGCCCAAGCCAACGCGCGAGCGTGGCGACGAGTCCGGCTGTTTCGGCGATGCGCAGGAAACCCAGCCAGAGCGTCAGCGTGCCAAACAGCACCACCATGATCTGCACGGACAGGGCGGCCATTTCGAACAGGCTGGTCACCATCTGGCCGAAGATCTGGTCGTTGCCCAGCACCAGCCACTGGGCCAGCGACGAGACTGCTGCAATCAGGAAAAAGCTGAGCCAGAGGATGTTGAGCATAGCGGATGTGTGCGTTTGAACGGGTTCAGGCGGTTTTTTTCTGAACCAGTTCGATCTTGTAGCCATCCGGATCTTCGACAAAGGCGATGACGGTTGTGCCGTGCTTCATCGGCCCTGCCTCGCGCGAGACCTTGCCACCGCGTTCGCGCACAGCGTCGCAGGCTGCGTAGGCGTTGTCGACCTCGAGCGCGATGTGGCCAAAGCCCGTACCCAGATCGTAGGCGTCGGTGTCCCAGTTGTAAGTCAGCTCGAGGACGGGGCCGTCTTGCTCATTCTGGTAGCCGACAAAAGCGTTGGTGAAACGACCGGTCGGGTACTCGGTGTTGCGCAGCAAGCGCATGCCCAGCACGTTGGTGTAGAAAGCGATGGATTGGTCAAGATTGCCGACGCGCAGCATGGTGTGCATAAAACGCATGAAAAAACTCCTGGGCAGCGAAGAAGGACGGTGGCTGATCATACCAACCGTTGTGGGGGTTTGCTCAGATTTCCGGCACGCTGTCCGGAGTATGGCGCTGCAGCATCTGGCGAGCCGAGTGGTAGTCCGGATAAAGCTGCCGGACTTCGGCCCAGAAGTCGTGGCTGTGATTCATCTCGCGCAGGTGCGCAAGTTCATGCGCGATCACATAATCGATGACCATGGGCGAAAAATGAATCAGGCGCCAGTTCAGCATGATGCTGCCGTCGCTGGTGCACGAACCCCAGCGTGTCGCGGCTGACGACAGCCTCCAGCGCCGAATTTTGAGGCCGGTCTTTTCCAGGAAATGCGCAAGGCGCAGGTCGAACCAGGCACGCGCCCGGGTTTGTAGCCATGCTTGCGTCATGTCGCGCATGCGATTGCTGTCGGCGTCGCCAGGCAGGGGTAGCCAAAGTGCCTGCCCATTCTCGGGGGCCTGCGGGTTGCCTTCAAAATACGGCGATCCGTGCGGCACGTGGGGGCCGGGCACGCCGCTACGCAATACGATGCGGCAACCAAGGTAGGGCAGTTCGCCGCCCGTTTGCCAGCGCGTGTGCGCCATGGCCAATCTGGCTTTGCGGGCTTGCCAGTCTTGTAATTTGGACAGGATCCATGGCATTTTTTCGATCACGGCCGCATCGATCTGTTGCATGGTGACCCAGTTGGGAGCAGTCACGCGCAGGCCTTCCTCCCCGATCACGAACCCGATGCTGCGGCGGCGCGATCGCCTCAGGACGAAGCCGACTGAGGTTTCGCCGTGATGCACGATTTTCCATCGGGCACCCAGCGGGAGTTCGGCGGGCGCGCACGTCCAGCCAGGCTTCGGGGTGTCCGCGTCTGACAAGCCGAGCTCAAGTTGACTCATGGAAATTTTCGATAGCGCTCGGGGTTCAGTACGCGCATTTCGGTCTCGATCCAGTCCTGAACGCGTGTGTTGAGCTGCTCGGGGGTCAACCCCTCGGAAGCAATCAACGGGCCGACCGACACGGTCACAAGACCGGGGCGCTTGATGAAGGCATTACGTGGCCAGCATTCGCCGGCGTTCACAGCGATGGGGATAACGGGTGCGCCGGTGCGCGTGGCCAGCAGGGCACCGCCAACCTTGTAGCGACCGACCTTGCCCGGCGGGATCCGGGTACCCTCCGGGAACAGGATCGGCCAGCGACCCTCGTCCAGCCGTTGTTGCCCGACTTTGACGACTTGCTCGAAAGCATCGCGGCCCTTGGCGCGGTCGATCGGGATCATCCGCAGCAGTGCCAGGCCCCATCCAAAGAACGGGACACGGTGGAGTTCGCGCTTGTAGACAAAGCAGACCTCACGCGGCAGATGGGAAATAAGGAACATGGTTTCCCAGGCGGACTGGTGTTTGGACAGCACGATGGCGGGACCGTCTGGAAGGTTTTCCCATCCCTTGACTTGCCAGCGAATGCCACAGATTGTCTTGGCGGCCCATATTCCCATCGCCGGCCAGCCGATCGTGATTCGAAAGCGCCAGTGCAGTGGCAACGGCGCGCAGAGTACGCAGATCAGGGCGTAAGGGATGACAGTGACCATCAGGAAGGCGGCGTAGAGCGATGAACGTATCCAGAGCATGTCGCGTCAGGTCCCTGATAAAAGGTTGTCGACTACTGCGCCGAGGTCAGCCATGACCTGGGTGCCAGGCGGCAAACCGCCTTGTTGCAGGGTGCGGGGACCATTTCCGGTCTGTACCAGCCAGGGCGAACAGCCAGCGGTATGCGCGGCCTGCAGGTCACGCAGTGAGTCACCGACAGCGGGCACGCCTTCGAGCGAGGTGTCATACCGGGTGGCGATGTCGTGGAAAAGTCCCGGCAAGGGTTTGCGACAGGAGCAACCGTCATCAGGACCGTGCGGGCAGACAAAAAATGCATCGATCGTACCGCCAACCTGCCCAAGCTCGCGCCGCAGTTTCTGATGAATGCTGGTCAGCGTGGCCACGTCGAAATAGCCCCGCGCCAGGCCGGACTGGTTGGACGCCACAGCGATTGTCCAGCCGGCCTGATGTAATCGCGCGATCGCATGCAGGCTGCCCGGAATCGCGTTCCATTCATCAGGGTGCTTGATGTAAGCATCGCTGTCCTCGTTGATGACACCGTCACGATCGATGATGATTAGTTTCATGATGCCAGTCTGGAAATGTCGGCCACCTGATTCATGAGGCCGTGAAGTTGTGCCAGCAGTGCCAGCCGGTTGTTACGCACTGCCAGGTCATCGTCCATCACCATGATGTCGGTGAAGAATCGGTCGACAGGTGCGCGTGCCTGGGCCAGTGTAGCCATCGCCTGCTGGTAGTCGCCGCGAGAAAAATGATCCTGGGCGACAGGCTGCAGGCGGGCGATCAGCTGGTCGAGCGCCTGTTCGGCCGGTTCACGAAGCAAGTCCGGATTCACAACGCCCAGCGTGCCTTGCGCTTTCTTGAGCAGGTTGCCGATACGCTTGTTCGCCGCCGCCAGGCTTTCGGCGTCGGGTCCGAGTGCGAAGGCCGCTGCGGCTTGCACGCGGGCAAGTACCTGATGCAGGGGAGGAGCCAGTGCGAGAACCGCCTCGACCGCTTGGCGGTCGTGATTCAGGATCAGCTGGTTGCGCAGACGCTCGACGATAAACGCTTGCACTTCTGTTGCGGTGTCCACACGCAAGGCGCCTGCATCGAACGTCATGACGGCGACCTCAAGCAAGCCTTCAAGCCTGAGTGGGCCGTCTTGCCGCGTGTTGAGAATGCCGCCGGCCGTGAGTTGCTCAAACGCACTGATCAGCCCGAGCGCCGCGCGACGCAACCCATAGGGATCGCGCTCGCCGGTCGGTGCCAGACCAATGCCCCAGATGCCGGTCAGGGTCTCGGCGCGATCCGCCAGGAACAGGATCGCAGCGGTGATGTTCAGCGCGGTCACCGGTGCGTCGAGCCGGATGCGGTACTGACCCATCAGGGCATCAATGACCTCTGCAGGCTCTGCATCGCCTTGCGCGTAATACGCACCCATGATGCCCTGGAGCTCGGGGAATTCGCCCACCATGAGGGTGGTGAGGTCAGCCTTGGCCAGGAAGGCTGCGCGGTCCGCGAGCTTGACATCGGCGTTCAGGGCGTGCGCGATCCAGGCTGCGATTTTCCGCACACGCGCCACGCGCTGCAACTGCGAACCGAGCTTGTTGTGATACACGATTGAGCCCAGTCGCTCGACCCGCTGACTAAGCGCCACCTTGCGGTCGGTGTCGAAAAAGAACTGCGCGTCGGCCAGGCGAGGACGCACCACGCGCTGGTTGCCTTCGACAATCGCGGTGGGGTTGGAGGTTGGCATGTTGCTGACGATCAGGAACTGATGCGTGAGCGCGCCGGTCTCTCTGTTGAACAGCGGGAAATATTTCTGGTTGAGCCGCATGGTCAGGATCAGGCATTCTTGCGGCACTGCGAGAAAGCGGGGCTCGAAGGCGCCGACATAGACGGCCGGCGCTTCAACAAGCGCGGTGACTTCGTCAAGAAGCGCCAGGACAGCAGGATCGTCGCCCAGCGTGGCGCCCAGCATGGCGGCCTCAGCCTGCAGGGAGGCGTGGATCTGGTCGCGACGCGTCTCAAACGACACGACAACCGAGCCGGTGTCGGCGAGTTGTTGCGCGTAGGAATTGGCGCTGTGCAGGGAGATCGCGCCAGGATGCAGGAAACGGTGGCCATGGGTGTGGCGACCGGCGTGCAGGCCCAGGACTTCAGCGGGAACGACTTCATCGCCAAACAACGTGACCAGACCGTGTGCGGGACGAACGAAGCGCACCGAGGTGACGCCATCGGCAAGTTGATAACGCATGACTTTGGGGATCGGCAAGCCCGCAATCGCAGCCTCGATTGCCGTTTGCAACACGTCGTGCAGGCGCACCCCGGGTGCGGTGCCGCGTGCGACCAGATAATCCTGCTTGCCATCGGATTCGCGCTCAAGGGAGGCGACATCCATGTTTTCCCAGCCTTTGGCTGCGAGTTT
>CAIJKV010000159.1 GCA_903821335.1 uncultured beta proteobacterium | reverse complement strand
TGCAGTCATGCTTTGCATGGCCGCTTCGGCCTCAAGTTCTCCGGACAGCACCTGTCGAAACAGGGAAATGATGGCAGTGGTGTGCGTGGACTGTGGGCTGAGCCGGATGACATCGACCCCCAGTTCCTGCATGGCGTCGAGTTCGCCGATCAGATTGTGGACGAAGGCGGACTGCGTCTGGATCCCGTTGAGCACCAGGAAGTCCTGATTTTCGCGGGTCCGCATCAGCAGGCCATCTGGGTGGTCGATGCAACTGAACTGGCAATCATCCTTGGGCAAATCGCGATAGCGCGCGGTAAAGCAGCGCGCGGAAAAAGCCAGTGGCATTCTTCCATAGGCAAATACTTCGGTTTCCATCGATTGCGGACGACCTTGCTGCATGGTGGCGAGATCGTCACGGCTCATTTCCAGGGGCATCACCCAGCGCTTCATGCCGAGCCCTGACATCAATTGCAGCGTGGGCAGGTTGTAGATATTGAGATGCGGGCCACCGACAAAAGACGGACGTCCGGTCAGGCAGTGCACGGCACCCATGTCATTGGCTTCGACCAGGAAGTCTTCGTTGTCCACAATCTTGTGCATGGTCGCGACGTCTGCGCCTGACTCAATCAGTACCTGCGTGGACAGCACGACTTCCTTGCCGGCCGCGCGCAAATTCGACGCGATCTGGCGCCAATCGGACAGCCGGAGTTCGTGCCGGCGTGAACAGACGGTTTCACCCAGATACACAATGTCAACGGGCGCGGTTTCGATGGATTGATAGAAATCCAGAATCTCAGCGCGCGGCCAGTAGTACAGCAGGGGTCCCAGGGCTATCTTCAACGTGCTTGCTCCAGAAGGATGGGGTTAGGTTGGCGTGGCGCCCGATTGTTGAACATCTGGTGGTTATTTCCAGGGGCGGTGATAGGCACCCAGGGTGTGTTGCTGTCCCTCGGCGACCTTGTCCATGGCTTGTGTCCAGGCAGGCTGGGGCAAATAGGACTGCGGACTCTGCAAGCAGCTGTCAATGGCCTGACGCCAGACCCGGGTGACTTCGGCGACATAGGCTGGGCTGCGCTGACGACCTTCGATCTTGATGGCGCGTACGCCAATTTTCAAAAGTTCTGGCAAGAGTTCCAGCGTATTGAGGCTGGTCGGTTCCTCGATCGCGTAATAATTGCTTTCGTCGCCGACATCAAAGCGACCCTTGCACAGTGTCGGATAGCCTGCGTTTTCACCCTTTGCATAGCGATCAATCAGTACGCCATTGAGGCGTGATTCGCGTCCCTGGGGCGTTTCTTCCCAGCGCACAGCCTTGGGCGGCGAACACACGCCGTTGATATTGGGCGCTTCGCCGGTCACGTAGGATGACAGCGCGCAGCGGCCTTCGACCATGACGCACAGACTGCCAAAGCCGAATACTTCGACTTCCACCGTGGTCTTGCCGATCAGTTGCCTGACCTGCTCCATCGACAGCACGCGCGGCAGCACAACACGTGAAATGCCAAAGTGCTTGAGATAAAAATTCACGGCTTCGAAATTGGTGGCGGAACCCTGCACCGACAGATGAAGCCTCAAGTCGGGGTGATGGGTCACGGCATATTGCATCAGGCCGGGGTCGGCAAGAATGACGGCATCCACGCCATGCTGCGACGCACGGTCGATGGCACGCTGACCTGCCTGGGTGTTGGTGGCGCTCCCGTAGGTGTTGATGGCCACGAAAATCTTGCGGTCGCGAGCGTGGGCATAGGCGATGCCCGTCGCGATGGCGGTGTCGTCAAAATTCAGGCCGGCGAAATTGCGCGCGTTGGTCGTATCCCGAAAACCGAGGTAGACACAATCCGCGCCGTTGTCGATGGCGGCCTTGAGCGCCGGCAAACTTCCAGCGGGGCATACCAGGTCAAGGTGCGGCGCAGGTGCAGGTGCGGGTGCAGGTGCGGGTGCAGGTACAGGTGCAGCAACAGTTGCACTGAAGGTGTCGTTCAGTGCGGGTTGGGCTTGGAGGTTCATCAGCGTCAAGGTGCAGCGGCAGGAAATTGTGTTGAATCGAGAGTACGCGTGCGTTGGTGGAGGTCGCGCCCGCCATTGCA
>CAIJKV010000158.1 GCA_903821335.1 uncultured beta proteobacterium | reverse complement strand
GCTCCTGGGCGATGACGTGCTCTGCTTGCCGCTTCCAGGCGTGAATGGATTCTTCGTCACGCCAGTAAGACAAGGCAATTTCGTTCGTGCCTTGCGTGACCGCGTCGAACTCGACGCAACCAAATTCAGCCAGGGCAAGTCGTCGCATCCTTTGAGCGACTTGGGCGTATTCATCGTCCAGCTGATTTGCCTTGGCTCGAAAAATTACGACAAACATGGAATTGGCGCCCTATGAAATAGAGGATTGCATTGTCCGGGATAGCACATGCAGGCCGACGTCAGATTGGAATCGCGCGCGTTTGGTCGATACCGTGTGTCTCGCGCCCCTGCCTATTGGCTTTCTGGCGGCCGCGTTTGTTTGCTTTGCGCCAGGTTGATGAAAAGCGAAACGACGACCGCCATGTAGAAGGCGCCAAAGAGCGCGGCAAACAGGCTTAACGTCGTGGCGGGGGCTGTAACCGGAGTGACGTCCGCGTATCCGATCGAAACAACCTGCGTGAAGGCGTAATAGGTGAAAAGAGCCGTGCGCGCATGCCAGCCGGGAAGTTGGCTCATGATCGCGGGATCAATGTTGTAGGCCGTGGGCACCAGCAGATAGGCGATGGCGTTCAGGCTCGCCCAGACGTTGCCTGCGATGAGGTAGCCACAGAGCGCGCCAAGAATGTTCTCGGTGCCTCTGCTGGGGTCTCGCAACAAATCGCGCAAGATCACGTAGACGGCAACAGCCTCGAAGATGGACCGCGCCGCCTGCTCGGCAATCGTCAATGCGTAGTCAAGGCGCGCTTCGGTCAGCAGTTGAAGCCAGAATATGATGAGCGCCACGCACAGCAATGCCCCCATCCGCACGCGATCGCGGGGCTGATCAAATACGACAGCCCAGATCGCGATAATCAATACGGTACCGAATGCGGCAGAAAAGAGTAACCAGCCACCTCTCGCGTTAAACGTTTCAACGACGAGCGAGACGAGCAGCAAGGTCAGCAGGACGGTATATTTCCTCGTCTTTAATATGGTTGTGTCAACGCGCGGCACGCATCAGCCTCCTGAAAGAATCCATCAACCTTTGACGAAGAAATTATTCCAGTTCACAGGGCCGCGAACCTGGCCAGCGACCAGCCCAAGTTAAGAACAATCAAAGCCATGAGCGTCACGAAGGTAAATTTCATCCCCAGGATGCGTTTGCTAAAGTCAGGTGGTGGTACGTTGATGCCTTTGGCGTGAATCAGGCGACCGATAATGAGAGTGATCCCCGGCAACGCAACCAGCCACCATGGGGCGCCATTGAGCTCCAGACAAGCAATCAGGATAATGCCGAAGGGAACGTATTCAGCGAAATTGCCATGAGCGCGAATGGCGCGTTCAAGATCTTCGTGGCCACCGCTACCCAGGCCAACCTTATTCTTTTTCCGGAGACCGATCACGGCAAAAGAGAGTCTGATAAATATTGCGGTTAGCACCGCGGCGATGATTGAAGTGACGAGCAACATGGAAGACTCCCAAGAGGTTTTCCAAAATCTTACCCTTGACATCCACTCCCACCTTGGCCTTCGGCCACCGCTTGCGCGGGAAGGAGGGAGATTCCTACGGCGCTATGCAAGAGAAGCCTCTAGCATAGTCGCTTCGGTGGGTTCCTGCTTCGCAGAGGCTGGTTGCGTCGTCGTCTTGCGACTGCGGCCAGAGCCGTCCTCTCCACAGGCTGACAAGCGCTGCCCGCGCTCTAAAACATTGATCGCGCCAACCAGATCCGCATGGGCGGTATGTTCGCACGCGACACACAGGAATTGGGCTTGCGTGCGCCGGTTTTCAGCTG
>CAIJKV010000157.1 GCA_903821335.1 uncultured beta proteobacterium | reverse complement strand
CTCGACGCCATGCAGGAACTGGGGGTCGATGTCATCCGGCTCAGCCCACAGTCCACGCACACCACTGCCATCATTTCCCTGTTTCGACAGGTGCTGTCCGGAGAACTTGAGGCCGAAGCGGCCATGCAAAGCATGACTGCATGCATGCCGGACCAGGCGTGCAACGGCTACTGGTATGGGCGTCCCGGCCTGGAACTGGTCAGCCCTGCTCAAGCACTGGTGTAACGCGGGCGTCACGCGTGCAAGATGCTCCCATCACACCGGAACAACGCTGGTTTAACCTCAGACTCAAAGACACCGGAACAACGCTGGTTTAACCTCAGACCCAAAGAAAAGTTGATGACTTCGAACCCATATCTCGTCCCGGCTCCGATCGGCAAGGTGCTATCGCTACTGCCCTCCTTCCCACGCAGTTTTGCTTTTGTTTCTGCCTTGAATATCGTGCTGCTCAAGCAGTTTCCGGCAGATGTGATCGAGGCGCTGAACAATAAAACGTTGCGTATCCATGTCAAGGACGCGCAATTATCATTCGATTTCAAGTGTGTGAACGGAAGATTTGTCGTGGCAAGCGATGTGGGGAAACCCGATTTATGCATCACCGCCAGTGCGTACGACTTTTACTTGCTGGCCCAGCAAAAAGTCGACCCGGACACCTTGTTCTTTAGCCAGCGTTTGTCGATGGAAGGCGACACCGAACTCGGTGTGCTGGTCAAGAATACGCTCGACGCGATATCGCTGCCAAAATTCGGACTGGAGGATCTCAAGCCCGCTGCGGTCTGGTCACGGTTCACGATGCTGTTCAGGCACAGCGGTCGCTGAGTCCTGAAAATCGAACGTGCGTGACAAGGTCATGCCGCCCTTCGCTGCATGGCCAGCCATCCCAGGGCAATCCCAATCGCCCCGACGGGCACCAGTGAACCCAGGCTCAGCCAGTACCAGCCCTGCGTCGTCACCAGGGCGCCGGAACTGAACGACGACAAAGCCATCACACAGAACACACAAAAATTGATGGCACCCTGAGCCTTGTCTTTTTCATCGGCATGATAGGTTTTCATGGCCAGGGTGGTCGCCCCGGTAAACAGGAAGTTCCAGCCGATGCCCAGCACGCAGAGCGCCACCAGGAAATGTTGAAGTTCAACGCCAGACAAGGCGATCACGATGCAGACCAGGTTCAGGACTAACCCCACACCCATGACCGGCAAAGTGCCAAAACGTTTGATCAGGCTGCCTGTGAAGAAGCCCGGCGCAAACATGCCGATCACGTGCCATTGCAAAACCAGTGCCGTATCGGCAAACGAAAATCCACAGACATCCATAGCCAGTGGCGTGGCGGCCATCAACAGGTTCATCACCCCGTAGCCGAGCGAGGCGCCAAGGGCGGCGACAACGAACACGGGTTGTCGGATGATTGCAGAGAGCGGTCGGCCACTGGTGGTGGGCGCATGCGTGCGCGCATCATCAGGAAATTTAATGTATCCCATGACCAACTGGCCAAGCAAAGCCACCACGGCCAAAGACAGGTAGGCACCCAGGAAAGGAATGCTCAGGGCATCTTTTGTGCGGATGGCCATATTCGGGCCGATCACAGCCCCGATCAGACCGCCAGCCAACACCCAGGAAATGGCCTTTTCACGCAGACCCGCATGCACAAGTTCGGTTGCAGCAAAACGATAAAGCTGGCCATTGGCGCTGTAGTACCCGGCAATAAACGTGCCAAAGACCAACAACCAGAAGTTCTTGGACCAGGCTGCCAGGGCACAAATCAGTGCCGACAAGATGGCGATCAGCAACCCAAGCTGGAAAGATTTCTTGCGTCCGAACCGACTTTGCGTGCGCGCCACAATGGAGGTTGAGAGTGCCCCGCCTACCACGTAACCCATCACCGGTAGCGTCGCCATCCAGGGGACCGGCGTCAGGCTAAAGCCCACCAGTCCGTTGATCGCGATAAACGTGACGTTATTGGTGAGAAACAGGCCCTGACAAATAATGAGCAGAACAAGATTTTTATTGAACAGCCGATGTGGTGTGGTCATGAAACGCCGGGGTGAAGAAAGGTCGTCACAGCTGACGCCTTGCGTATATTACTGCGTTAAAAAAATTTGGATAGTGCACCAGATAGTGCACCACAGGGTATGAATCACCGTGTAATCTGAGCCACTTGAGCGGTACGACCTTGGCCAACTGTTTGCTACGAAAAGCTGCCGGACAGGCAGGCATTCCCGGCCCGAACCAGTGAGGTGAAAGCAAATGACTGAGACCACCACGTTCACGCGCCGCGGCTTTTTAAAGTTCGGTATGTTTTCCGGCATCAGTGTCTGCATCGCGCCCTGGGGGCATCAGTCCTTCGCCGCGCTGTTCGACGAAAAGCTGCTCACCCCCGTGCGCTGGGACCGCGCAAGCGACAAAACAAGCTACAGGATCGACGGGGTTGCCAAGGTCTCTGGCAAAAAAGTCTTCGCCGTTGACATCCGCGCGCGTGACATGCCGCACTGGCCCGCGCAGCAGGGCTATGCCATGATCCTGCGCATCACGGTCGCAGACCGCGTGTATGAAGGCTACGACCTGAGCATGCTCACGCCAGACTTGCAGCCCGACAAAATCGTGACGGCCAGGGATATCGAGCGCGACAAACTGAGCCTGCCGGAATTCTATGGCGCTGAGCCATTTTTGCAAACGGGCAAGCAAGCCCTGTATCTCGGCCATCCGGTCGCAATGCTGATTTACAACGACTTTGGGCGTTTCAACAGCGCCAAGGCAGCTTTGCAATTTAACGACAAAGCCATCAAGCTTGGTGCCAAGGTGCCCTTTCGCGACTATGACCCCTACGCGATGCTGCGTTTTGTGCGCGTCGCGGGAAAGTCCCCCGAGGCGCCGGACGTCTATTCTTCTATGAAGGATGCCGAGATTGCCGGCACCTATCGCAAGGGCAAGACCGTGTGGCCCAAAGAGGACCGGCTTGGCAAGCTTGACGAGCGCGGCATGGCCTATGCCGCGCTGATCGACCGCGATCTCGCCTCTCCGCCGACTGACTGGTTGGTCTGGTCAAAAAAATATTCAACGCAAGCGATCGAAGCCT
>CAIJKV010000156.1 GCA_903821335.1 uncultured beta proteobacterium | reverse complement strand
TGCAATTTGGTCGCGATTGATGCCGACACCTGTGACCGTGTTTTCGCTGTCTTTTTCATCAAACAGAATCTGACCGAAAACAACCTTCGCGTTGTAGGCAACGCCCATGATGTTGTTAGGCGTAGTGATGTTGTTCAGACGACCGGCAGCGATGCTGGTGACAAACGTTCCGTGTCCGTTGACGGTCTCTCCATCTGCACTCAGGGCATTGAGGAAACTTGAAAAATTACTGGTGCCAGACTGGCTGACCCAATTGTTGACCAGTGTATTGGTCGGGTCGGTACGACTCCAGCCCATCGCTGCCACCAGGGAATTACCCACCGCGATATGGTTGGTATTCAGGCTGCCGTCAACCACGCCGATTGTTACGCTGTTTCCAGACAGTCCCAGTGCGTAGGCGCCTTGAGCGTTGATCGTTGAAAGGGCTTGCTGGTTGTAGTACTGGACACCGGGAACAAACTGAGCCTGCGCCGACGTGACCCCTGCAAGAATTAAAAACTCGCACAAGCACACGCGCAGGACACTTGATATCAATGCTTGCCGCTTCATGATGGCAACCTCAAGTCAGCACAATACGTCTCGTCGCCACATCGACGCGAGATAGCGTCCGCGTCTCGCGCGGTACTCCTTGCCGCTACTTACTTTGTACTGCCGCAACGCCTGGACTCTTTCCGTTTTGATGGCCGTATAGTGCTAAATAGCTGCGCTAGATCAACAAGTTGCCTAACGCCTTTTGCGTTCGATCGCTAAAACGCGCACTGCAGGCCTTTGCCACCAGAATTTCAATCGACGACTGATCGCAACGCAACCCGAGTTTGCTAAAAGCTACCAACGCTCAGCACGCGCTCAGTGCACGACGTGTTCGGGCAGGGCGGCACTTTTGGCAAAAACTGGTACTCTCAACGATAGAAAATTTGAACTGATATCGACCTAGTCCAGGAATTGAGAGAATGAAGGCCCTGAGAATTATTTTTGTTTTTTTTCTTCTGGTATTGCTGGCAGGCTGCGCCAAGGACAACGTATGGAACAAGCCTGGTGCAAGTTCGGATGATTTGAGCAAAACCAGGTATGCCTGTATTCAACAATCGCGGCAAGGTCCGGGTTCCGCATCCTTTTTCGTCGAGAGCAACAGCCATAGCAGAAGCTACGGTGGGTCTGACCATGTTTTCGTGTTTAACAACCCGCAGATATTTGATGCCTGCATGAATGCGGCAGGATGGAATTTGCAAGCGCAAGGCGCACCGCTGTCCAGTCAGCCACGACAGCAGAATGTCGTTGAAACTGCCATGGCCCCGCAAAATACCAGCGACCCAATGCGGGCACTGTGTACGGACCCGGCCTACCAAGAATATTTCGCACAGTCACCATGCCCGGCAGACGAGGATCACGCGTCCCAGGGGACTGAACCATCAACAAGCATCGTCCCGGAAAAGTCATCGCTGGAAGCCGCCACGGCTGCCTACCACGCACTGCGCAATGATGCCGCCCGCACCTTGCGCAAAAGTACTTCACCAAAGGACAGAAACTTTACTCAGTATCTTGACCACGTTGCCAGGCCCGCCGCATTGAAAAATCGGCTTGATTTGTATTACGGAAAAGTCACGCTGGATGACTACATCCGTCGTAGAAACGAAATTGATGACGCGCTTTACGTTGAAAGGAAAAAAATCTACAACTAATGTTTGACCGAAAGCTGCCTGCTAATCTGAGTCGTTCGTGTCGTGAGCGGTCTGCGTTAAGCTGCTTGTTCCGACACTCTGATGCCATGGGGGCATTGATGAAACGAATTTTGATCGCTGCGGCAATGGCGTTTGGCAGCCCCGCAGCCATGGCTGATTGGATACCGGTTGCTAATAGTCCTAAGGGTGATACATTTTCTGTTGACCCGACCACAAAAAAACGCAGTGGTGAAATGGTTCGGATTTGGGGCTTGACGACGTATAAAGCGGCGGAAGTTTACAGCGGTATAGCCTTTCTTTCACTCCAGGAACTCTTTGAATATGACTGCAAAGATGGGCGCGACCGGTCACTGAAACAGATTGCGTATAGCGGAACCGACGGCTCTGGCACTGTGGTCGCCGAGGTGACCCCCAAGGCGGATTGGCGTCCCGTCAGCCCTGGATCGGTGGCGTCGATCGTCCTTGGAAGTGTCTGCGCGAAATAGCGGGCGCGGTCGTTAAGCCAACTAGAATCGTCCATCAAATTCTCTGGGTGTTCCGGGCGACACCGCCCCGGGCGTCTGGCACCAGTCCGATAATCGACTGTACAAGGTGGCTGTCAGCGACGCGTAGTTGATCAAGAATCGTGAAGTGATTCGCGGCGACGATCGGTATCAAGTCGCCAGGGCAGTGCGCTGCGGC